>RFKM01000250.1 GCA_003694465.1 Alphaproteobacteria bacterium | reverse complement strand
GTCTTCATCGGCTGGTTCGGCCTGCCGCGCTCGGCCCCCTTCGTCGGCGGCCTGACGCTGGCGCTGATGACCCTGCCGACGATCATCATCGCCACCCGCGCGGCGCTGAAGGCCGTCCCGCCCTCGATTCGCGAGGCGGCGTTGGGGCTTGGGGCTTCGCGGCAGCAGGTGGTCTTTCACCACGTTCTGCCGCTGGCGATGCCGGGGGTACTCACCGGCACGATCATCGGCCTTGCCCAGGCGCTCGGCGAAACCGCGCCGCTGCTGCTGATCGGCATGAACGCCTTCATCACCTCCGCCCCCACGAGCCCCTTCGACAGCGCCACCGCGCTGCCCACGCAGATCTTCATCTGGGCCGACAGCCCCGAGCGCGGCTTCGTCTCGCGCACCTCCGCGGCGATCCTCGTGCTGCTCGGCTTCCTGATTGCGATGAACGCGCTCGCGATTTACATGCGGCAGAAATTCCAGCGTAAATGGTAACGCCCGAAAGGACCGCTGCGCCATGAAAGACGCCCCTGCAACGGAACCGGAGACGACGATGACCCAAACCAAGATTGCTGCAAAGGGCGTGAACGTCTTCTATGGCGAGACCCATGCGATCAAGGACGTGTCGATCGACATCCTCGAGCGGACGGTGACCGCCTTCATCGGCCCGTCGGGCTGCGGCAAATCGACCTTCCTGCGCTGCCTGAACCGGATGAACGACACCATCGCGAACTGCCGGGTCGAGGGCGACATCCGCCTCGACGGCGAAGACATCTACGCCCCCGCGGTCGATCCGGTGCAGCTGCGCGCGCGGGTGGGGATGGTGTTCCAGAAGCCCAACCCCTTCCCGAAGTCGATCTACGACAACATCGCCTATGGCCCGCGCATTCACGGGCTGGCCCGCAACAAGGCCGAGCTCGACGATATCGTCGAGGAATCGCTGCGCCGCGGGGCGCTCTGGGACGAAGTGAAAGACCGGCTCGACGAGCCGGGCACGGGGCTCTCGGGCGGCCAGCAGCAGCGCCTGTGCATCGCCCGCGCCGTGGCCACCCGGCCCGAAGTGCTGCTGATGGACGAGCCCTGTTCGGCGCTCGACCCGATTGCCACCGCGCAGGTCGAGGAACTGATCGACGAGCTGAAGCAGAACTTCACCGTCGTCATCGTCACCCACTCGATGCAGCAGGCCGCGCGGGTGAGCCAGAAAACGGCGTTCTTCCACCTCGGCAACCTCGTCGAATACGGCGAGACCGACCAGATTTTCACCAATCCGGTCGATCCGCGCACCGAGAGCTACATCACCGGCCGCATCGGCTGACGGGCCGGGGCGCCGGCGCCGCCCTGTCGCCCACGCGCCGCAGCGGCGAGAATGCTGCCCGGACGGTGTTGCAGGGGGGCGGATTTCGTGGCAAGACCGGTCTGCCTGTCAGCGACAATCAATTGCCCGGGGGGTTCGATGCCGGAATCCGAAGCACTCAGAAGAGCCATGGTCGACAGCCAGATCCGGCCATCCGACGTGACCAAATATCCGGTTCTCGAGGCGATGCTGGCGATCCCGCGCGAGCCCTTCGTGCCCGATTCCCATGTCGGCGCCGCCCATGCCGATTCGCAGATCCCGCTCGGCGGCGGGCGCTACATGCTCGAGCCGCGCACCTTCGCCAAGATGCTCGACACGCTCGACATCCGGCCCGATGAGCTGGTGCTCGATCTGGGCAGCGGTCTTGGCTACTCGGCGGCGGTGATCGGGCATATCGCCGATTTCGTCATCGCCGTAGAAGAGGACGAGGGCCTTGCCGCCGAGGCCGAGCGCCGCCTGCCGGAGGCTGGCATCGACAATGCCGCCGTCATCGCCGGGCCGCTGGCCGAGGGTGATGCCCGCCACGGGCCCTATGACGTGATCGTGCTCGAAGGGGCGATCGAGACCTTGCCCGACGCGCTCGCCGCGCAGCTCAAGGAGGGCGGGCGCATCGCCGCCATCTTCAGCGAAGGCGTTGCCGGGCGGGCGCGGATCGGGGTCAAGGTTGCCGGCCGGATCGACTGGCACGACGCCTTCGACGCCACCGCGCCGGTGCTGCGCGGCTTTGAAAAGAAAAAAGAATTCGCGCTCTGAGGCGCCGGCCCTTCGGGGCCGACGTGCCGGGGCGAGTTTGGGGGAAACCGGAATGCTGAAACGTGGTGGACGACTGATCGCGCTCTGTCTGGCCTCGGCCCTTGCCCTGACCCCCGGGTCGGCCAGCGCCGAGAGCCTCGGCGATGCCCTTGCCTCGGCCTATACCGGCTCGGGCCTGCTCGAGCAGCAGCGCGCGCTTCTGCGCGCCCGTGACGAGAACGTTGCCGTCGCCGTCGCCGCCACCCGCCCGGTGTTCAACTACGCGCTCTCCTATTCCAACACCTCGACCTACAATTCCATCGCCGGCAGTTCCGACACCGCCACCGCCAGCGCCACGCTTTCGGCCAGCCTGACGCTCTTTGATTTCGGCCGCACCCATCGCAACATCGACCTTGCCCGCGAGAACGTGCTGATGGCGCGCGAAACGCTGGCCGGGGTCGAGCAGAAGGTGCTGCTGCGCGCCGTCAAGGCCTTCCTCGACGTGCGTTCGGCCCATGAAACGGCGATGCTTCAGGCCAACAACGTGCGCATCCTCACCCAGCAGCTGCGCGCCACCCGCGACCGCTTCGAGGTCGGCGAGGTCACCCAGACCGACGTCTCGCTTTCCGAGGCGGCGCTGGCGGCGGCCCGCAGCGCCGAGGCCGCGGCCCGCGGGCAGCTGATGATCGCGCGCGAGGAATACAAGGCGGCGGTCGGCCATTATCCGAACGGTCTGACGGTGCCGCCGGCGCCGCCGATGACGGTGCGCAGCCTCGACGAGGCCCGCGCCCTCGCGCGAAAGAACCACCCCGACGTGAAGGCGGCGCAACGGGCGGTGAAGGTCTCGGAGATTTCCGCCGACATCGCCCGGCTGGGGATGTTCCCCTCGGTCACCGCCGATGCCTCCTTTACCAAGTTCCGCAACGAGCCGACGGCGATCCCCGACCTGATGTCGAACGCCAAGGTCGGGGTGACGCTTTCGGGCCCGATCTATCAGGGCGGGCGCCTTTCGGCCCTCTACCGGCAGGCCAAGGCCCAGCTCGAGGCCTCGCGCGCCGATCTGCATGTTACCGTGCAGAATGTCGAGCAGCAGGTGGCCAATGCCTGGGCGCAGCTGGCGGTGGCGGCGGCGAGCCTGCGCGCCTCCGACCAGCAGATCCGCGCCTCGAGCGTGGCGCTGCGCGGCGCCCGCGAAGAGGCGGAGCTCGGCGCCCGCACCACCCTCGAGGTGCTCACCTTCGAGCAGGATCTGCTGAACGCGCGGGCGGCGAAGATCTCGGCCGAATCCGACCAGTATCTGGCCGTTTACAACCTGCTGGCGGCGATGGGCCTCTTGACCGCCGAGCACCTGAAGCTGGGCGTGCCGATCTATGACCCGGAGGCCTATTACAATGCCGTGCAGAACGCCCCGGTCTACGACATCAGCCCGCAGGGCGAGCGGCTCGACGCCATGCTGAAGGCCATCGGCCGGCCCTGAGCGCACCGCGCATCGCCCCGGCCGGAACCGCGCGCCAGAGCGCCTGCGCCTGTCCGTTGAATTGACCCTTCGGGCGCTTTCTGCCATGCCTGCCGCAAGAACTGTCTGGAGAAGACCATGAAGGTCATCGTCTGCGGCGCCGGCCAGGTGGGCTGGCAGATCGCCCGCCACCTGTCGGGCGAGGGCAACGAGGTCACCGTCGTCGACAAGAACCCCGACCTCGTCGCCCGGGCGACCGACACGCTCGACGTGCGCGGGGTGACGGGCTTTGCCTCCTATCCCGACGTGCTGGCCAGTGCCGGGGCGAAGGACACCGACATGCTCGTCGCGGCCACCTATTCGGACGAGGTCAACATGGTCACCTGCCAGGTGGCCCATTCGGTTTTCAAGGTGCCGCGCAAGATCGCCCGGCTGCGGGCGCAGAACTACCTCGACGGGTTCTTCTCCAACCTCTTCAGCCGCGAGAACCTCCCCATCGACGTGGTGATCAGCCCCGAGCGCGAGGTGGCCGAGGCGGCGCTGCGCCGGCTGGCAACGCCCCAGGCCTTCGACGCGCAGAGCTTCATCGACGGGCGGGCGACGCTGATCGGGCTTCTGCTCGAAGACGATTGCCCGGTGCTCAACACCACCCTGCGCCAGCTCACCGAACTGTTCTCGACCCTCAACGCGATCGTCGTGGGCGTTCGGCGCGAGGGCACGCTCTTCGTCCCCGATGCCGACGACCAGCTCTTTCCCGGCGACCAGATCTATGTCTTCACCGACAGCCGCGACGTGCCGCGCACCCTCGAGATCTTCGGCAAACAGGTGCGCAAGCAGGAGCGGGTGGTCATTCTCGGCGGCGGCAATGTCGGTCTGGCCGTGGCCCGGGCGCTGGAGACGCGCACCCATGTGCGCGCGCGGATGATCGAACTGAAGCGCGAGGTCGCCGAACGCGCCGCCGATGCGCTCGAACGCACGGTGGTGCTGAACGGCAACGGGCTCGACCCGGAAGTCCTGCGCGAGGCCGGCATTTCCCGCGCCGACGCGATTCTGGCGGTGACCGATGACGACAAGGTCAACATCCTCGCCTCGGTGCGCGGCAAGGCGGCCGGCTGCCCGCTGGCAATCTGCCTCGTCAACGACTCTTCCTTCATCCCGCTGATGGAACCGCTGGGCATCGACGCCCATATCGACCCGCGCGCGACGACGGTGTCCTCGATCCTGCGCCATGTGCGCCACGGGCAGGTGCGCGGGGTCTATTCGGTGGGCGATGCCGAGGCCGAGGTGATCGAGGCGCGGGTGCTTTCGACCTCGCCGATCGCCGGGCGGGCGATCCGGGAGATCGAGTTTCCCGAAGGCGCGCGGCTGGGGGCGTTGCTGAAGGACGGCGAACTGGTCAAGCCCGATTCGGCGACGCGCATCGACGAGGGCGACATCGTGGTGATCTTCGCCATGTCCGCCGAAGTGCCCGAGGTCGAGCGCCTGCTTCAGGTCTCGGTCGATTTCTTCTGAGGGTCGGGCGGT
Organism: Alphaproteobacteria bacterium; assembly: GCA_003694465.1. Classification (GTDB taxonomy): domain Bacteria; phylum Pseudomonadota; class Alphaproteobacteria; order Rhodobacterales; family Rhodobacteraceae; genus RFKM01. Next base: position 2,693 of record RFKM01000250.1, on the reverse strand, counting down.
GTCGGCCGGTCTCGCCCGTCTGCCGCTGGCGGTCCTGCTGATCGGGACCGGCGCGCTGGCGATGCTGGTGCCGGCGGTCCATGCCCTTGCCCTGGGCGAGATGCGCACCGCGCAGGTGTTCGGCGCCGACGCCGCGCTCGGGCTGTTGCTGGCGCTGCTTCTGGGGCTGGCGCTGGCCGGGCGCGCCATGCCCGACGAGCCCCGCCGCCACCTTGCCGGGCTTCTGGCGCTGTTCGTGGCGCTGCCGCTGATGCTGGCCATGCCCTTCCGGCAGGTGGTGGGCAACACGACCCTGCTCAACGCCTATGTCGAGATGGTCTCCTGCCTGACCACCACCGGCGCGACGCTGTTCGACCAGCCGGGCCGCCTGACCATGCCGCTGCACCTGTGGCGGGCGACGGTGGGCTGGCTGGGCGGGCTGTTCATCCTCGTCGGGGCGGTGGCGGTGCTCGAGCCGATGGCGCTGGGCGGCTTCGAGGTGCGCCGGCGCAACCGCGCCACCACCGATCCGGCGGTGGCGTTCACCCAGTTTACGGACCGGGCGAGCCTGTCCGAGCGGGTCGCGGCGCACCTGCGCCGGCTGCTGCCGGTCTATGGCGGCCTGACGCTGGTGCTCTGGGCGGGGCTGCGGCTGACGGGCGAGGCGCCGGCGGTGGCGCTGATCCACGCGATGTCGACGCTCGCCACCTCGGGGATTTCGCCCGAGGGCGGGCTGGCCGGGGGAGGCGCAGGCATTGGCGGCGAGGCGATCGTGGCGCTGTTCCTGATCTTCGGAATTTCGCGGCTGACCTTCGAGACCGACCGTGGCCCGGGCGGGCTTGCGAGCCTGAGGGCACTCGGGCGCGACACCGAGATCCGCCTTGCCACGGCGCTGGCGTTGATCGTGCCGGCGGTGCTGTTCCTGCGCCACTTCGTCGGCGCCTATCAGGTCGAGGGGCTCGACATTTCGCTCCGCGACGCCCCCGGCGCGCTCTGGGGGGCGGTGTTCACGGTGCTGTCGTTCCTGACCACGACGGGCTGGGCCTCGGCCGGCTGGGAGACCAGCCAGGCCTGGTCGGGCCTCGACACGCCGGCGCTGATTCTCGTCGGGCTGGCGCTGATCGGCGGCGGCGTGGCGACGACGGCGGGCGGGGCAAAGCTGTTGCGCGTCGCCGCGCTCTACAACCACGGCCGGCGCGAACTGGGGCGTCTCGTCTATCCGCACATGGTGGCCGGGGCCGGGGGCGAGGCGCGTCATCTGCGCCGGCAGGGGGCTTACATGGCCTGGCTCTTCTTCATGCTGATGGCGGTTTCGGCCGCCGGGCTTATGGCCGCCTTCGCTCTGACGGGGCTGGACTTCGCCGAGGCGCTGGTGCTCACCATCTCGGGTCTGACCACCACCGGCCCGCTGGCCAGCTACGCCGCCGCAGAGCCGATTTCCTTTGCCAGCCTCGGGACCGGCGCCAAGGCGGTATTGACCGTGGCGATGATCCTCGGCAGGATCGACACGCTGGCGATCGTGGCGCTCTTCAGCCCGGCGCTGTGGCGGCGCTGAGGGCTGGCGGGGCCGGGGCAAGACCCGGCCTCCGGCGGCACGTCTGGAGTGCGGGCGGCGAACGGGGCGATGATCGGGGCGACAAAGGGCTGGAAATGTCCTGCGCCCTTCAGCATACTGTGGACATTCATTATTTCTGCCGGTTCCGGCAGCACGAGACAACAAGGGCAAGAAGCGATGGCTGCCGACAAGCAAAATCTTCAGGACGCATTTCTCAACCACGTGCGCAAGGCCAAGGTGCCGGTGACGATCTTCCTCATCAACGGCGTCAAGCTGCAGGGGGTGATTTCCTGGTTCGACAATTTCTGCGTGCTGCTCAAGCGCGACGGACAGGCGCAGCTGGTCTACAAGCATGCGATCTCGACGATCATGCCGGCGCAACCGATCAACCTCTACGACGGCGAAGACAGCTGACCCGGCGGCGCGGGGCAGGCCCCTGCGGGCGCTCGGCAAGGCCAGCGGCAGGAGCGCAGCGATGAGCGCCGGGGCAGGAGAGGCCGCGGGTGCGCCGACGCGGGCTTGGGTGATCCACCCGGAACTGACCGCCGAACGCAACCGCCGGGCGCCGGAAGCGGCGCTCGAAGAAGCGGTCGCGCTCGCGCGGGCCTTGCCGGGGATCGAGGTGTGCGGCGCCGAGGTGGTTCGCCTTGCCCGGCCGCATCCGGGCCATCTCTTCGGCACCGGCAAGCGCGACGAGATCGGCGCGCGGCTGAAGGCCGAGGAGATCGAGCTCGTGCTGATCGACGGGCCGGTGAGCCCGGTGCAGCAGCGCAACCTCGAAAAGGACTGGGGGGTGAAGATCCTCGATCGCACCGGCCTCATCCTCGAGATCTTTTCCGACCGCGCCCGCACTCGCGAGGGGGTGTTGCAGGTCGAGATGGCCGCTCTGGCCTATCAGCGCACCCGGCTCGTGCGGGCCTGGACCCACCTCGAGCGCCAGCGCGGCGGGCTGGGCTTCGTTGGCGGGCCCGGCGAAACCCAGATCGAGGCCGACCGGCGGGCCATCGACACCCAGATCGCCCGGCTGCGCCGGCAGCTCGAGAAGGTTGTGAAAACCCGCGAGCTGCACCGGGCGGCCCGGGCGAAGGTGCCCTTCCCGGTGGTGGCTCTCGTCGGCTATACCAACGCCGGAAAATCTACGCTTTTCAACCGCCTGACC
>RFKM01000249.1 GCA_003694465.1 Alphaproteobacteria bacterium | reverse complement strand
GGCCTTGGCGGCCTTTGCTCGTTTCAGGCGCTCGTCCACCTCGCGCTGCAGGATGGCGAGCAGATCGACGGGCATCTGGGCGATCTCGTTGGGGTCGAGCCCGGGCAGATCGTCAGGCGTGGGGGTATTGTCGGGGTATGGCATGAAGGGATCTCCATGATTGGCGAAGTGATCGAGAAAGTCGTGCATCAGGCGGCCTCCGGCTCGGCGAGCAGGCGCTCGAGCGGCATGGGCGCCGCCCGCGGCTTCGGCCGGGCGATGGCGAGATAGGCAAAGCGGTCGGGGCCAAGGCGCTCCTGCACGAGATGCACGAGCCCCGCCTCGCAAGCGCGGAACGCAGCCGAGGCGAGCGCTGCCAGCCGCTGGCGGTCCCTGTCCGGCAAGGTCGACATGCCCGGCATCGCGTCGATCCCGAGAAAACCCCGGTGGTATTCCAGCCGGTCGCCGGGCGCCGCCTGACCCACCCAGGCGCAGAACTCGATATCCGTGAGCGGGCGCGCGGCGCGGACGGTGATGAAGGGGGGGGTGCCCATGAACATGATCTCCTCCTTTCGCCTCTACTCACGCCGCGAGGAGATCGTCCCACGAGGGCCCGAGCCCATGGGCGGTGAGAACGAGCCGAAGATCGGCGAGGCGTCGGTAGAGTGTGGAACGGCTGCCGAAGCCGTCGGCGGCCAGCGCGGTCACGGAGCGATGGGTCAGCGCGCGACAGAACCGGCGGTCGTCCTCCGGCAACCGCGCCAGTACTGCCCGCAAGGATTCCCGGGTCAGACTGTCCGCCCGCGCATCGCGGTCCTGTCCGTGCCAGGCGGCAAGGCCATCGTCCTCGCTCAGCGTCTCGCCAATGGGTTCACGGGAGCCGGCCAGAGGCACGTCGAGCGAGAGCAGCGATCCACCCTGCGCCCGACGCTGGCGGTGGTGCCGGATGGCGATCCGCGAACACTGGTTGCGCAGCACGATGTTGGCGAAGGCGCCGATGCTGCCGCGGCTCGCATCGAAGCCTGGAAGCCGGCAGATCAGGTCGACGAGCAGATCCTGGCGGAGATCGTCGAGATCGGCGGCGGGGAGCGCCAGCTTGCGGTGCAGACGGCGCGCGGCGCGGTCGGCCTCAAGGGTCAGCGCGGCAAGGTCGGAGCGGGAAATCGGTGGGTGCATGTCGTTGGTTCCTGGTCGTTTCCGTTCACGACCCGAACGTGCAACATGCTGAAATCGTTTATCTCTCGGACTTCTCCTGAAAACCTCCCGAAAACCTCCCGGCGCCGGAAGGCGGCGCTATGCAATAAATGCGATTTCGGAAGGAGAGAGGGTCAGACGGTAGCCAACCTTCGGTTTTGTCTCAATAAATGCTCGTTTCGGCACCTCGATCACACCGCCCAGATTCTTGAATGCAGTGCGCAACCGGTTGATGCATCGATCGACCTGCTCAGGATTGCCTTCTCTTCCTGTGCTGGATTGAAGCGTAGCCGCGATGCTGTCCCGAAGAACCCACCCGCCGGCAGCTACGGCCTCCTCCGCAATCAGGGCGAACGCGTCGAAGTCTCGCGGCTCGACAGTCAGTTCGTTGCCCTCGAAGATCACACGGCGACCGATACGGTCGATCTGGAGCCGAGCATTCGGCGTTTGCTGTCCGGTGGGAACACGAATCCGGGTGAGATCGAATGCAAACGGACGATCCGGATCGCCAAGCAGAAGATCTGTGGCGAATGCCAATGTCATACGTAGACCGTCGAGTTGACGGCCAACCGCTGTCGGCACGTCGCGGTCGCCAAGGCTGATCAGGGCGACGGGTGCTTCGCTGTCGATAGCGCCACGCACATGGTCCACGATCTGCTGCGCTGTTTCCTCGCGCAGCTGCCTGGCGAGGCAAACTTCCGCGGCGCGGCCATGGCGTTCGTGCCGGCCCAGCCGCCAGAGCCTGGCGGAGATCGCCATCGGCCCGGGTCCAATCAGGTCCGATTGCTTGCGGATCGCGCGACAGATGGCGCCAAAGTCGATGTCGAAGGTCCGGACGTCCAGCGCGTCTTCATAGCGCTCGCATTCACCGGTTTCCGGATCGACCACAACCAGCGAATCGTTGACGATCTGGAAGACTGCGGCGCCGTCGTCACGCAAATTCTCCCGCTCCACGAGGATTCCCTGGTTTCGGAGTGACCGAACAAGGCGGGGATCGTACGGAGAGAATTCGGACGCACCAATGGCACGGACCGGATGACGATCACTCTGCCGCAGCAGCAGCCTTACCAGTTCTGCGGCGTTTGCGAATGTCATTGTCTTCCAACATCTCGAGGATGAGCCGTTCGTGGGAGTGGTCGCGCATGCTGACCGTGCGCGGAGGACGGATGGTCACAGGTACCACAACCTCCGTGCCATCCACTTCGATAGTCACATCGAGCTTGGCGTGCACGATTCGCAGATCAGCAATGTCGAGGTCCGACGCGACGTCCCTCAGGCGCCTGAGCGCGTTCTGAGAGTCGCCGAGGGTCAAGAACCACGGGGATCGTCGCAGACGCCCCGTCGTGGTGATCTCGGCTTCGTCGACCCGCACCTCGCGCAAGGCGACATGAGTGATGTCGCCATCGCGGTCGACATGGAACTTGAAGGCGGTGCCCTGTTTCTGCAGCGGTTCCAGCGTGTAAAGCTGCTCCTTCGCCGATGCCTCGAAGATATCCTTGTCGCCAAGCACGTACTCTCCGAACAATCGCACCAGCTTCTTGGCATCAGCTGCCGACTTGGAACCGACCGCGACGGATCCCCGGCGCGGATCGTATTCGATGGTCGACTGGACGATCTCGCGGTATTTCAGCGTGTCCTCGGTGCCCTCCTGATCGACATTTTTCGTCTCCGGTTTCGACCCATGGAGGATCAGGACCCGCAGCAGATCCTCTTCCTCGAACCACCGTACGTCGCAGTAGTGGCCGTTATAGCGGCTCGCGAAATGCCGCCGCACCGCTTCGGTGAAGTCGTTCTGGACACCGGCTTCCTGATGCCGTGGCTCGACGTCTTCGCGATCGGCATCGCGCTCGAGCTTGGACGAATGCGCGAGAAACGCCGCAGCGCTGAGGGCGCGGTCAAAGATGGCGCGGTGATCCAGCCAGGTCACCAACGCAATGAAGCGAGGCGAAAATCGAAGGTCATCATCGCCGCTGCCAGCTCGATGAACCGCAAGTATGTCAACCCCGGCCTCCGTCGCGATTTCCTGAATGATCCGGGCGCCCGCATCCGTCGACAGGGTGGAAATGTTGTAGAGAGCAAACTGCAGCTTGGCGGGAAACCTCGTGTCCGCCCTTGCGAAGAGATTGAAGATCGCCTCACGTCGCTGAGCCTCATCGTCGGGAAGCTCATCCCACTCGAAATCTATCTGCCCGAGATAAGGGCGCAGCAGGCGGTGGAGCAATTCCAGATCGACGGTTCTCGAAAATGCTCGATCGACGAAATTCCTGATTCTCCTGGCCATATGATCTCCTCTCGGTCCTGCAACGCTCACACGGACAGGAGGAGATCGACCTGCGCGCCCAGCTCCCTCTGCCTCTTGGGAGCGAAGGCACGGGCCGAATCTTGTTGCGGAAACGTAGCCGACTCACTGCCCGAGAACAAAATTTGTTCCGCTTATGTTCTACACAGGCAATCAACTGAGAGTCGAGTCCACAAATGCCGATCGACGCTTGACCGGCCCCGCGGGACGTTTCGCTGAGGCGGTGAGTAGAAGAAGGGTGAGACCTCAAGGATTTACCCTTCATGAAACGCCCCAATCCCCTGCAGCCCGACATGTTGTCTCCGGCCGAGCGCCGCGCGGAACTGTGCCGCCTGCTGGCCGCCGGGCTGATCAGGCTGCG
>RFKM01000248.1 GCA_003694465.1 Alphaproteobacteria bacterium | reverse complement strand
GGCCTTGCGGCGGGAAGACGGGTCTTTGGCTCGATCGCGGTCATGGCCAGCGCGCCTTTCAACGATGTCCGGGGCAAACGGAACAACGGGCGGGGCGGTCGCCCGGCAACATCATCACGCCTCATTATTTTTCAAAACGCAAAGAAAAGCAATGTTCGGGAAGGCGCCCCGGTGGGGCGGGGTTACAGCGCCGCGAGAATCTCGCGGGCGCGGGCGCAATCTTCGTTCATCTGGGCGATCAGCGCCTCGAGGCTGTCGAACACCTCTTCGGGGCGCAGGTAGTCGATGAGCGCGACCGAGATGTGCTCGCCGTAGATGTCGCCGCGGAAATCGAACAGGTAGCTCTCGAGATTGGGCACGTTTTCGCCGAACATCGGGCGCACGCCCATGCTGGCCGCTCCGCCATATTCGCCGGCATGAGGGCCGGTGAGAACGTTGACCTTGACCACGTAGACGCCGAATTTCGGCGGGTGCAGGCCGGCGATCGAAAGGTTGGCGGTGGGAAAACCCAGCTGCCGGCCGCGCTGGTCGCCCCGGATCACCTTGCCGTCGATCCGCTGCCAGTGCCCGAGCATCCGCGCCGCATCGCGCGGGCGCCCTTCCGAGAGGGCCTTGCGAATGGCGGTCGAGCTGATCTCTTCGTCGCCCTCGCGCATCAGCGGGGCGACGGTCACGCCAAAGCCCATCTCCTGCCCGAAGGCGGCAAGGTCGGCGGCGCTGCCGGCCCGCCCCTTTCCGAAGTGGAAATCCGCCCCGACCACGACATGGCTGAGCCCCAGCCCCTCGGCGATGACCTGCCGGGCGAAGTCTTCCGGCGAAAGGGCCGAGAGCGTGTCGTTGAAGCTCAGCTCATAGAGCTTGTCGACGCCCAGCCATTCGAGCCGGTGCGCCCGGGCCTCGGCGTTCATCAGCCGGAAGGGCGGGGCCTTGGGGGCGAAATATTCGCGCGGGTGCGGCTCGAAGGTGACCACCCCCAGCGGCACGCCCAGCTCCTGCGCCCGCTCGCGCGCGATGCCGATGACGTATTGATGGCCGCGGTGCACGCCGTCGAAATTGCCGATGGCCGCCGAGGCGCCCCGGTCTTCCGCTTCGACGAACTGCCAGTCACGAACGATCTTCATGCAGGCCCATTAGACCGCCCGCGGGCAGGGCGCAAGCGGGCAGGGTGGCGGGGCGCCGTGGCGCGCGTTCAGTCGAACTTGGCCGAGGGGGCCAGAACCGTCGCCTCGCCTTTCAGCACCAGCTTGTGGCCGACGTGGCACTCGGTTTTCAGCTGCACCCGGCGGCGGGCGTAGTCGATATCCATGACCGTGACCTCGGCGCGCACAACGTCGCCGGGGCGCACGGGGGCGATGAACTTCAGGCTCTGGCCGAGGTAGACCGTGCCGTGCCCCGGCAACTGCTCGCCGATCACTGCCGAGATCAGCCCGGCGGTGAGCATCCCGTGGGCGATGCGGCCCTCGAAGATGGTGTCGCGGGCATAGTCCTCGTCGAGATGCACCGGGTTGTGGTCGGTCGAAATCTCGGCGAACAGTTCGATGTCGCGGTCGGTCACCTGCTTGGTCAGGTGGCGCGACATGCCGATTTCGAGATCCTCGATGACGATCGTGCCACGGGGCATGTTGTCCAACATCCGGCCCTCCGGGAAATTTTCGGGCAAAAATTTTGCGCTTTGAGCAAGAACATTACTTTGCAGGCGCAGAAAATCAAGCCCGGAAATTGCCCTACCGCAGGGAGCCGCAGGCCCATGTGGGTGCAACCATCGCCTTTGCACAGAAGGCTTCGAGCGCCTTCGGGTCGGGCTGGCCTTGGCGGGTGCCGGTTTCGGCGGCGGCGATGCCGCCGGTGATGAACAGCGAATCGATGTCCTCGCCCATGGCGCCCTGGATGTCGGTTCCGATGCCGTCGCCAATGGCGAGGATGCGGCTGTTGTCGGGCAGGGCGCCGAGGGCGGCAAGGCGGGCGCGGGCAAGGTCATAGATGGCCGGGTGCGGCTTGCCGTAGTAGAGGCTTTCGCCCCCCATCTCTTCATAAAGCCGGGCGACGGCGCCGGCGCACCATTCGCGCGTCTCCCCCCGATCGACGACGATATCGGGGTTGGCGCACAGCAGCTTCAGGCCGTTGATCTTGGCAAGGAGCAGCTGCGGGCGCAGCTGTGACGGGTCGGCATGGGGGTCGAACGGGCCGGTGCAGACGATGCCCTCGGCCTCTTCCAGCGGCACCCGCACGATGGGCACGGGGTCGGCCACCAGCTCCGGGTCGGCCGGGGCGAAGAACACCTCGTCGTGGGGTTCGCCCATGAACCAGACCCGCTCGCCCACCACGCCGCGATACATTGCCGCACGGGCCGCATCGCCCGACGAGGCGATGGCGTCATAGGCGGCGCGCGGCAGGCCCATCTCGTCAAGATGGGCGCGCACGACGCTGCTCTGGCGCGGCGCATTGGTGAGCAAAACGACCTTTCCCCCGGCGCCGCGAAAGCGCTCCAGCGCCGCCACCGCCTCGGGGTAGGGGCGGATGCCGTCATGCACGCAACCCCACAGATCGCACAGAAGGGCATCGTAGCGGTCGGAAATCTCGTCGAGGGTGTCGATGATCCGGGTCATGGGTGTTCCTTTTCGGCGTTGGGGCCTTTTGCCCGCCGGCGCGCGAAAAGAAAAGTGCCCACCCCCTTGGAATTGCCGGGCCGGGTGACATATAGGAAAAACTGAATACGAAAGGGGGCAGACCGATGAGTCTCACCAAACGACAGTTTCTGGGGTACGGCGCGGCGGGTCTGGCGGGCCTTGCGGCCATCGCTTATGGGCTCGGGGCCTTCTCGGGCGATCCGGGTTGGACCAGCACCTTCATGACCGTTGACGAGATGAAGGCCAGCGGCGGGCATGTCGTCGATATCCGCACCCCGCCCGAATGGGCCGAGACCGGGGTGATCGAGGGCGCCCAGCTGGTCACCTTCACCGACCCGGCGCGCTTTCTCGCCAAGGTCGGCCCGCAGATCGCCGACGGGCGCGACCTGATCCTGATCTGCCGCAGCGGCAACCGCTCCTCGCGGGCGGCGCGGGCGCTTGCCGGCAAGATCCCCAACCGCATCATCTCGATCGACGGCGGCATGATGCGCGAGATCGCCAGCGGCTACCGGACGGTGCCGCCCTCCTGACAAGGCTTGACCTGCGGCCCGATGACGCGCAGGACCGGGGTTGGAAGGCCGGCGGCGGTTCACATATAACAAAATGTGAATATGACGGCCCCGGCCAGCGAAGGAGAAAGGCCATGTTCGGTTTTGGTGCCCGCCCGAAGATCGAGGGTTTCGAGCACAAGGTGATGACGGTGGACGAGATGCGCGCCTCGGGTGCGCTCATCGTCGACATTCGCACCCCGGCGGAGTGGTATCAGACCGGGGTGATCGAGGGGGCGAAGCTCGTCACCTTCCAGGATCCGCAGAGCTTTCTCGACGCGATCCGGGACGACATCGCCGATGGGCGCGACGTGGTTCTGGTCTGCCGCTCGGGCAACCGCACCCAGGCGGCGGGCATGTATCTGGCGCAGATGATCGACAACAAGGTGATCTCGGCCGCCGGCGGGATGATCGAGATCGTCGCCCGGCAGGGCTACCAGCCGGTGGCGCCGGGGGCGTCCTGACGCGGGGTTGCTCCGCGCCGCGACGGCGGGCGAGCCTGACATGAAAAACCCCGCCGGTGGGCGCCGGCGGGGTTTCGTTTTCCTTGGTCGCGCGGGGCTCAGACCTTCAGGTTCGGGATGATCTGCTTCTTGCGGCTCATCACGCCGGGCAGCACCACCGCATCGCCCTCGACCCGGGCGCCGAAGCTCTTTTCGGCGACGGTCTTCACAAGCTCGTTCGGCACCAGCAGGGTGGCCTCCTCGTTGAGGATGTCGACGACGAAGAGCAGAACCTGATCGACCCCGTCCTCTTCGGCCACCTGCTTCATGGTCTCCATGAGGCTGGCCTTGCGGCTCAGGGGGATGTTGGGGGCGGTGGTCTCGAGCACCGAGACGCGGAACTTCACCCCGTCGACCTCGTATTTCTTCGAATCCATCCGCAGCAGCTCGGCGTCGCTGAAGGCCGAGATGTCGGACTTCGCGGCGAAAAGCTCCTCGGCATAATCGGGGATCGAGATGCCCAGCTCATGGGCAAGGTCCTCGGCCACGGCGCGGTCGTGCTCGGTGGTGGTGGGCGAGCGGAATTCGAGCGTGTCCGACAGGATGCACGACAGCGCCAGCGCCCGGATGCCCTCGGGCATCTTGGCGGTGTCATCGCCCATCAGGTCATAAAGGATGGTGGCAGTGCAGGCGACCGGGCGGATGGTGATGTCGATCGGCCCTTTCGTCTCCAGATTGCCGGCCAGCTTGTGGTGGTCGATGATCTGGCGCACGTCGGCCTCGTTGATGTGGTCGGGCAGCTCGGCGGCGTTGTTGGTGTCGACCACGACGCAGGGCTGGCCGGGCTCGACATCGTCGATGATCTCGGGGGTCTCGAACCCCCAGCGCTTGAGCACGAAGGCGGCCTCGGTGTTGGGCTCGCCCAGCAGCACCGCCTTGGCGGGCGTGCCCTTGACCTCGCTCAGATACCAGGCCCAGATCAGCGGCGAGCCGGTGGAGTCGGTGTCGGGGGCCTTGTGGCCGAAAACGAGAGTGGTCATGTCAGCTTTCCTTGGAAGTCGGGGTCCGGCCGTCTTATAGGGGGCGCGGGCGGCGATGTCACGCCGCATGATGCAGGCGCAGCATCGGAAGGGACGCCATGGCGCGGCACGCGGAAACCGAGCTCTATGCGCCGGTGAAGGCCCATCTCGAGGCCGCCGGTTTCGAGGTGAAGGGCGAGGTCGGCGCGGCCGACGTGGTCGGGCTGCGCGGCGAGGATCTGGTCATCGTCGAGTTGAAGACCGGGTTTTCGCTGACCCTGCTGCACCAGGCCGTGGCGCGCCAGAAAATGACCGATTCGGTCTATGTCGCGGTGCCGCGCTGGACGGGGCGCGCGGGCTGGCGGGCCTTCCGGCGAAATGTCGATTTGTGCAAGCGTTTGGGCCTTGGCGTGCTTTCGGTGCGGCTTGAAGATGGATTCGTGCAAGTCCATGCCGACCCGGGCCCGTTCCGGCCGCGCCGCTCTGCGCCCCGCCGGGCACGGCTGCTGGGCGAGTTTGCCGCCCGCGCGGGCGATCCGAACAGCGGCGGCACCCGGGGCCGGATCGTCACCGCCTACCGGCAGGACGCAACGCGCATCCGCGCCTTTCTTGCCGAGGCGGGGCCGAGCCGGGGCGCGGTGGTGGCGCGCGAAACCGGCGTCGCCCGGGCGACGTCCATTCTGCGGGCCAATCACTACGGCTGGTTCGTGCGCCTCGCGCGGGGGGTCTATGGCCTTGCCGAACAGGCGCCGGACGACGAGGGCAGCAGCGCCTGACGCGCACCGCCGCGGGGCCTGCGGCCCGAAGCGCCGAGGCCATCGCGGCGCCGGCGGCAAGGGCGGCGAGGCGGGGCAGATTTTCTGCATCCGGCCCGTTGACAGCGCCGCGGCATCTGCCTAGCTATGCGCCGTTAGCACTCGCCCAAGGTGAGTGCCAAAACTGGAAACAACGGCTTGAGGAGCCTCGAAATGGCATTCAAACCCCTGCATGATCGCGTGCTCGTTCGCCGCGTGGAAAGTGAAGAAAAGACCGCTGGTGGCCTGATCATCCCCGACAACGCCAAGGAAAAGCCCGCCGAGGGCATCGTCGTGGCGGTCGGTGACGGCGCCCGCGACGAGAACGGCAACCGCATTCCGATGGACGTGAAGGAAGGCGACAAGATCATCTTCGGCAAGTGGTCGGGCACGGAAGTCACGATCGACGGCCAGGAAATGCTGATCATGAAGGAATCCGACATCATGGGCATCGTCGCCTGAACGTCGGACCGGATATCAAACGGAATTTGAACAGGAGCTAGGAACATGGCCAAGGACGTCAAGTTCGGAAACGACGCCCGCACCAAGATGCTCAAGGGCGTGAACATTCTTGCCGACGCGGTGAAGGTCACGCTCGGCCCGAAAGGCCGCAACGTGGTGCTCGAAAAGTCGTTCGGCGCCCCGCGCATCACCAAGGACGGCGTTTCGGTCGCCAAGGAAATCGAGCTGGAAGACAAGTTCGAGAACATGGGCGCGCAGATGGTGAAGGAAGTCGCCTCGCGCACCAATGACGAGGCCGGCGACGGCACCACCACCGCCACCGTGCTTGCCCAGGCGATCGTGAAGGAAGGCATGAAGGCGGTTGCCGCCGGCATGAACCCGATGGACCTCAAGCGCGGGATCGACCTTGCCACCTCGCGCGTCGTCGAGGAGATCAAGTCGATGGCCCGCGAGGTCAAGGACTCCGACGAG
>RFKM01000247.1 GCA_003694465.1 Alphaproteobacteria bacterium | reverse complement strand
TCCATGAACAGACGCGGCTTTCTCCTTCTCGCCGCCGGCGCGCCGCTTCTGGCCGCCTGCGGGCAGACGCCCCGGGGCCTGCATGGCCGGTTGATCATCCTGCGCCATGCCGACCGCACCTTCGCCCCCCTCAACGCGAAGGGGCGCGCGCGCGCGGCGCAACTGCCCGAGGCGCTGGCTGATCTGCCGATCGACGCCATCTATACCTCGCAGCGCCAGCGCAACATCGACACCGCCACACCGCTCGCCAAGGCCCGCGGCCTGCCCGTCCAGCCGATCCCGCCGCTCGGCGCCGGCACGCGCATCCTCACCGAACACCCGGGCCAGACGGTGGTCTGGGTCGGCAACCAGGAAAACCTCGGCTTCCTCTACCTCGAGCTCGGCATCCCGGCCAAGCCGCCGGTGCAGTTCGGCGAGATCCACGTCGTCACCATCCCCGGCGACGGCGGCCCGCCGACGGTCGAAATCCGCCACTACGGCGACTGACCAGCCCGTCGCGCACACCTTCCGGCGAAGGCCCGCTCCGCCGGGCGGTTGACTTTCGCGGCAAATGTTCTATCTTTGTTCCTGTCTCCCGATCGCCAGAACGAGAGGAGCGCAGGATGACCCACACGCCGCCCCTTCCGCCGACGCCGAAGCAGCTCGACTATGCGCGCGCCATTGCCCGCCGGCTCGACATGGCCATCCCCCGCGACCGGCTCGAAGACCGGCAGGCGCTCTCGCGCTGGATCGAGGCGCACCGGCAGGCCCCCGGCAGCCCCGGCGGGCGCCCGGCAACCTCGCGCCAGGTCGCCTATGCCGAGAAGATCGCCCGCCTGAAGCGCCGCGCCATTCCCGAGGAATGTTTCCGCGACGCCGGGCTGATGTCGCGCTGGATCGACTCGAACCGCTGAAAGCGCCCGTTCCGGCTCGCGATGCGCTCAAGATGTTACAAGACATCACGACCAGGCGCATTTCTGTAACATCCCGCTTGCGTCGAATCGCCTCACCCAGTATCCCTGACCGTGCGGTCGGCTTTGTGGGAGGACCCGGCCGACACAGTCAGGGAGGACCGGGCCACCATGCCAGAGGCATTCATCTGCGATGCGCAGCGCACCCCGATCGGCCGCTACGGCGGCGCGCTTTCGTCGGTGCGCACCGACGATCTTGCCGCCGTGCCCATCGCCGCGCTCATCGCCCGCAACCCGAACGTGGACTGGGCCCGCGTCGATGACGTGATCCTGGGCGATGCCAACCAGGCCGGCGAGGACAACCGCAACGTCGCGCGCATGGCGGCGCTTCTGGCGGGGCTGCCGGTCGAGGTGCCGGGCACGACCATGAACCGGCTCTGCGCCTCGGGGATGGATGCCGTCGGCACTGCCGCCCGGGCGATCCGCGCCGGCGACGGCGATCTGTTCATCGCCGGCGGGGTCGAGAGCATGAGCCGGGCGCCCTTCGTCATGCCCAAGGCCGAAACCGCCTTCAGCCGCCAGAACGCCGTTTACGACACCACCATCGGCTGGCGCTTCGTCAATCCGAAGATGCAGGCCGCCCACGGCACCCATTCGATGCCCGAAACCGCCGACAACGTCGCCGCCGAATTCTGCATTTCCCGCGAAGACCAGGACGCCTTCGCCGCCCGCTCGCAGGCGCGCTGGCAGGCCGCCCATGAAGCCGGGCGCTTTGCCCGCGAGATCTGCCCGGTCACGGTGCCGCAGCGCCGCGGCGATCCGGTGATCGTCGACACCGACGAGCATCCCCGCCCCGGCACCACCGCCGAGGCCCTCGCCCGGCTGCGCGGCGTCAACGGGCCGGAACTCACCGTCACCGCTGGCAACGCCTCGGGCGTGAACGATGGCGCCGCGGCGCTGCTGGTCGCCTCGGAAGCGGCGGTCAAGGCCCACGGGCTCACCCCGCTTGCCCGCGTCGTCACCATGCAGACCGCCGGCGTGCCGCCGCGGATCATGGGCATCGGGCCGGTGCCGGCGAGCCGCAAGGCGCTGGCCCGGGCCGGGCTTTCGATCGGCGACATCGACGTGATCGAACTCAACGAGGCCTTCGCCGCCCAGGCCCTCGCCACCCTGCGCGAACTCGGCCTGCCCGACGACGCCCCCCATGTGAACCCCAACGGCGGCGCCATCGCCATGGGCCATCCGCTGGGCATGTCGGGGGCGCGGCTGGTGCTCACCGCCGCCTACCAACTGCACGAAACCGGCACCCGCCACGCCCTTTGCACCATGTGCGTCGGCGTCGGACAGGGCGCCGCTCTCATTCTGGAAAGGGTCTGACCATGTATGCACAGATGGTGAAATCGACCGGCGAGGCGGTCAAGTCGCGCGAGGAGATGACCCCCGAAGAGCGCCGCTTCCAGGACCGCATCGACGCCGGCGAGAAGATCGAGCCGAAGGACTGGATGCCCGAGGGCTACCGCAAGACGCTGATCCGCCAGATCGCCCAGCACGCCCATTCCGAGGTCGTCGGCCAGCTGCCCGAGGGCAACTGGATCACCCGCGCCCCGACGCTGGAACGCAAGGCGATCCTGCTGGCCAAGGTGCAGGACGAAGCCGGCCACGGGCTCTATCTCTACTGCGCCGCCGAGACCCTCGGCGTCAGCCGCGACGAGCTCACCGAGCGGCTTCTCGACGGCTCGATGAAATATAGTTCAATATTCAACTATCCTACCCTGACCTGGGCCGACATCGGCGCCGTCGGCTGGCTCGTCGATGGCGCGGCGATCATGAACCAGGTGCCGCTGCAGCGCACCAGCTTCGGCCCCTATTCGCGCGCGATGATCCGCATCTGCAAGGAAGAGAGCTTCCACCAGCGCCAGGGCTACGACATCATGCTGAAGATGGCCCGCGGCACCGAGGCCCAGCGCCGCATGGCCCAGGATGCGCTCAACCGCTTCTGGTATCCGGCGCTGATGATGTTCGGCCCCTCCGACAAGGACAGCGTCCACTCCGCCCAGTCGATGGCCTGGAAGATCAAGATCAACACCAATGACGAGCTGCGCCAGAAATTCGTCGACCAGACCGTGCCTCAGGCCGAGTATCTCGGCCTCACCATCCCCGACCCTGACCTGAAATTCAACGAGGAAACAGGGCATTACGACTTCACCCAACCCGATTGGGAAGAGTTCTTCCAGGTGGTGAGCGGCAACGGCCCCTGCAATGCCGAGCGCCTCGAGGCCCGGCGCCGGGCCTGGGAAGACGGCGCCTGGGTGCGCGAGGGGCTTCTGGCCCATGCCGAGAAACGTGCCGCCCGCAGCGCGGCCGAATAGGGAGAGCGAAATGTCGAAGGAATGGCCCCTGTGGGAAATCTTCATCCGTGGCCAGCACGGAATGAGCCATCGCCACGTCGGAAGCCTGCATGCCCCCGACGCCGAAACCGCGATTCTCAACGCCCGTGACGTCTATACCCGGCGCCGCGAAGGCGTCTCGATCTGGGTGGTGAAATCGGCCGACATCACCGCCTCTTCGCCCTCGGAGAAGGGGCCGCTGTTCGAGCCGAGCGAGTCGAAGGCCTATCGGCACCCGACCTTCTTCGACATCCCCGACGAGGTGGGGGCGATGTGATGGACAAGGCCCTTTTTGAATTCTGCCTGCGGATGGGCGACAACACCCTCATCCTCGGCCACCGGGTTTCGGAATGGTGCGGCCATGCGCCGGTGGTCGAGGAAGACATCGCGCTCGCCAACACCGCGCTCGACCTCATCGGCCAGACCCAGCTCTGGCTCGGGCTTGCCGGCGAGATCGAGGGCAAGGGGCGCGATGCCGATGCCCTGGCCTTCCGCCGCGACGCCTGGGAGATGCGCTCGGTCCTGCTCGTCGAGCAGCCCAACGGCGATTTCGGCCAGACCCTGATGCGCCAATACCTGTTCGACCAGTGGCAGGCGCTTATGCTCGCCGCCCTCGAAGAAAGCGCCGAGCCGCGCATCGCCGCCATCGCCCGCAAGGCGCGCAAGGAGGTGGCCTATCACCTCGAGCGCTCGCGCGGCACCGTGGTCGGGCTGGGCGACGGCACCGAGGAAAGCCACGCCCGCATGCAGGCGGCGCTGGATCGCCTCTATCCCTATGTCGGCGAGCTCTTCTCCGATGACGCGATCGACAGCGCCCTTGCCGAACGCGGCATCGCGCCGCTGCCCTCGTCGCTGCGTCCGGACTACGACGCGGCGCTTGCCGAAACCATGGCCGAGGCGACCCTGAGCCTGCCCGAAAACCGCTGGTCCCATTCCGGCGGGCGCGACGGCTCTCGCCATTCCGAGCATCTGGGCCACATCCTCGCCGAGATGCAATGGCTCCAGCGCGCCTATCCCGACGCCACATGGTAAGCGCGCCCGACACCGAAACGGTCTGGCATATCCTCGCCAAGGTGCCCGACCCGGAGATCCCCGCGATAAGCCTCGTCGATCTGGGGATCATCCGCGACGTGGCCTGGGCGGGCGACCGGCTCGAGGTGACCGTCACCCCGACCTATTCGGGCTGCCCGGCCACGCGGTTCATCAACACCGCCATCGAGGAAGCGCTGCGCGCGGCAGGGATCGAGCAGATCGAGATCCGCACCCAGCTGACGCCGCCCTGGACGACCGACTGGATCTCCGAAGCGGGGCGGCGCAAGCTCGAGGCCTACGGCATCGCCCCGCCCACGCCCGGCGCCGGCCCCGAACGCTGCCCGCGCTGCGGCTCGACCCGTCTTGCCCGGGTCAGCCAGTTCGGCTCGACCCCCTGCAAGGCGCAATGGCGCTGCGAGGACTGCCTCGAGCCCTTCGACTATTTCAAATGCATCTGAGGTCATTCCATGCAGTTCCATGAGCTCACCGTCACCGATGTGCAGAACACGATCCGCGATGCCGTCGTGGTGACCCTGGCCCCGAAACCCGGCGAGGAAGAGCTGTTCCGCTTCCTGCCCGGCCAGCACCTCACCTTCCGGCACGATTTCGACGGCGAGGAATTGCGGCGCAGCTATTCGCTGTGCGTTTCCCCGTCCGAAGGGGTGCTGAAGATCGGCGTCAAGCGCATCGAGGGCGGCGCCTTCTCGAACTGGATCAACGACAGCCTCAAGCCCGGCGACGTGATCGAGGCGATGCCGCCCTCGGGCGTCTTCCACCTGCCCGAAACCCGCGCCGCCCGCACTTACCTCGGCTTTGCCGGCGGCTCGGGGATCACCCCGATCCTGTCGATCCTGAAAACCGTTCTCGAGGAAGAGCCCGAAAGCCGCTTCACCCTCGTCTATGCCAACCGGGCGGTGAACACGATCATGTTCCGCGAGGAGCTGGAAGACCTCAAGAACCGCTTCATGGACCGTTTCGCGCTGGTGCACATCCTCGAGGAAGACAGCCAGGAGATCGAGCTCTTCACCGGCCGGCTGGACGAGGAAAAATGCGCCGCCCTCTTCGAGCGCTGGATCGACCTGCCCGCCTGCGACGCCGCCTATATCTGTGGCCCGGAGCCGATGATGAAATCCATCGAGGCGGCCCTGCGCGCGCGCGATTTCCCGGCCGAGGCGATCCATTACGAGCTCTTCGTTTCGGCCCAGCCGGGCCGGCTCGCCCGGCGGGTGGCCGAGGCCCGGGGCGAGGGCGGCGATGTCGAGCTTGTCGTCACCATCGACGGCGCCACCCGCACCCTGCGCATGAGCCGCGATCGCTCGATTCTCGAAACCGCGCTCGCCGCCGACCTGCCCGCCCCCTATTCCTGCACCGCCGGCGTCTGCTCGACCTGCCTTGCCCGGGTGGTCGAGGGCGAGGTCGAGATGCGCGCCAACCACGCGCTCGAGGATTACGAGGTCGAGCAGGGGCGCGTGCTCACCTGCCAGTCCTACCCGGTGAGCGACCGGGTGGTGATCGATTACGACGTCCACGGCTGAGGAGGCGGACATGGTGCTCAAGGTTGCAAGCTTCGCCGCCGGCGCGTGGGTTCCCGCCGGCGAGGGTGCCCGGCCGATCCGCTCGGCGATTACGGGAAAAGTGATCGCCGAAGCCGGCGGAGCGGCGCTAGATTTCGGGAAAATGTTGGAATATGGAAAGTCTGTCGGCGGGCCGGCCCTGCGCGCCATGGGCTTTCGCGAGCGCGCCGCGATGCTCAAGGAACTCGCGCTCTACCTCAACGAGCGCCGGCAGGCACTGTATGACATCTCCTACGACACCGGCGCGACACTGGGCGATCACCGCTTCGATATCGACGGCGGCATCGGCACGCTCTTCGTCTATGCCTCGAAGGGCCGGCGCGAGATGCCCGACGGGCAGGTCTATCTCGACGGCGGGCTCGAGCGGCTCGGCCGCGAGGGGCACTTCATGGGCCAGCACGTCGCTGTCCCGCTCCACGGCGTGGCGGTGCATATCAATGCCTTCAACTTCCCGGTCTGGGGGATGCTCGAAAAGCTCGCCCCGACGCTGCTGGCCGGGATGCCGGCGATCGTCAAGCCCGCCACCGCCACCTGTTACGTGACCGAACGGGCGGTGCGGATGATCGTCGAAAGCGGCATCCTGCCGGAGGGCGCGGTGCAGTTCATCGCCGGCGGCACCGGCAATCTGCTCGACCTGCTCGGCGGGCAGGACGTGGTCAGCTTCACCGGCTCGGCGGCCACCGGCACGATGCTGCGCGCCCGCCCGAACCTTGTCGAGAACGCCGTGCGTTTCGTCGCCGAACAGGACAGCCTCAACGCCACCATCCTCGGCCCCGACATCGCCCCCGGCACGCCGGCCTTCGAGCTCTTCATCAAGGAAATCCACCGCGAGATGACGGTGAAGGCGGGGCAGAAATGCACCGCCATCCGG
>RFKM01000031.1 GCA_003694465.1 Alphaproteobacteria bacterium | reverse complement strand
TCAGCCGAAGGAACCGGCCGCGCACCCCGGCATGGTCCTTCACCTTCACCAGCCACTTGCCGATCAGCGGCCAGATCACCAGCCAGAACCACGGCCCGGACAGTTCCCGGTAAAGGAAGATCTGGTTGCGGTGGTAGTAATAGGTCTTCCACAGCGGGTTCAGCCGGCGCGCATTTCCCGCCGCCAGCGAGGCGCAATCGTGCTCGAACCCGATCTCGGGCAAAAAGCCGATCCGCCCGCCGGCGCGGGTCAGCCCGAGGGTATGGAGCACGTCGTCGGCATAGATGAACAGCCGCGGGTCGGGGGTTCCGGCCATCTCCAGCGCCCGGCGCGACAGGAACAGCCCGACGAAGGTTGCCCAGTCAACCCGCCGCGGCGGGCCGGCGAAATCGGCCTCGGAGAGGTGGACCACGCCGCCGCGCCCCGCCGCATAGGCCAGAAAGCTCGGCAGAGAGCGAAACGGGTTGCGCGCCGGACGGTTCATCGGGCAGATCCGCCCGTCGGGGTAGCGCACCGCGGCGGCGACCGCATCCCAGCCCGAAAGATCGGCCCGCCGGAAGGCCTCGAGCGCACCGGGCGCCGGGCGCGCGTCGTCATCCATCACCACCAGCCAGTCGGGATCGAACAGCGCCACCGCCCGGCGCATGCCGAGATCGAAGCCGCCGGCGCCGCCGAGGTTTTCAGGGCTGTGGACGACATGAAGCCGCGGCGCCTTGAGCCCATCGAGCCAGAGGCCGGTGCCGTCGGTGGAGGCATTGTCGACGACCAGCACCGCCTCGAGCACCTCGGCAGGGCTTTCGAAGAGGCGCGCCAGAGTCGCCTCGAGCTGGGCACGGCGGTTGTAGGTCACCACCAGCGCCACCAGCCGCCCTGCCCCGTTCCCTGCTGCCGTCATCGCCTGTCTTTCCCCGCGTTGCGCCGTTCACTGCCCACAAACCGCGGGGCATGTCAAATTTCGAGACGACGCGCGGGAAGCGGTTTACATGCGGCACGCCATATGGTCTGTTCGCGACATAACGCCGTGCCGGGTGTCGGTTTCAGAACACCCGACCGCGGCGGGATGCGCCCATTCTGGGCAGGACCGTCCGGACAAACCGCGATGGACCAGAGATAACAAGACGGGGAGACCAATATGAATCTCAGAAAACTCGGTGCAATTGCCGCCCTCGGCCTGACGACCGCCTTCGGCGCGAGCGCAGCCGTCGCCGGCGAATGCGGCGACATCACCATTGCCGAAATGAACTGGGCCTCGGCCGAGCTTCTGGCCAATGTCGACAAGATCATTCTCGAGGCCGGCTATGGCTGCAATGTCGAGAAGGTCGCCGGCGCGACGATGCCGACCTTCACCTCGATGAACGAGAAGGGCCAGCCCGACATCGCCCCCGAGCTGTGGATCAACGCCGTGCGCACGCCGCTCGAAAAGGCGGTGGCCGAGGGGCGGATGGTCGTCGCCAACGAAGGCCCGATCACCGGCCTCGGCGAGGGCTGGTGGGTGACGCCGGCCTTCGTGCGCGACCACCCGGAGCTCGACACCGTCGAGAAGGTGCTCGAACATCCCGAGCTCTTCCCCTGGGCGGAAGATCCGAGCAAGGGCGCCTTCATGGGCTGCCCCTCGGGCTGGGGCTGCCAGCTGGCCAACGCCAACCTGTTCCGCGCCTTCAACATGGAAGAAAAGGGCTGGCAACTGGTTGATCCGGGCTCGGCCGCGGGCCTCGACGGCGCCATCGCCAAGGCCTTCGAGCGCGACGAAAACTGGTTCGGCTACTACTGGAACCCGACCGCCGTCGTCGGCAAGTATCACCTGACCATGCTCAAGTGGGAAACCCCGTGGGCCGGCTCGGACAACTGGGACAACTGCATCGTCAAGCCCGAGCAGGAATGCGCCGATCCGAAGCCGTCGTCCTACACCGAATCGGCGGTCAACTCGGTGGTCAGCGCCGCCTTCGCCGAGAAGGGCGGCGAGGCGCTCGACTACGTCAAGAACCGGGTCTTCCCCGGCGAGGTGATGAACGAGATGCTCGTCTACATGACCGACAACCAGGCGACCGGCGAAGATGCCGCCTACTACTTCCTCGAGAACTACGAGGACGTCTGGAAGGCCTGGGTCTCCGAGGACGTGGCCGCGAAGGTCAAGTCGGCGCTTTGAGCCCGGCCCGATGACATGGCGAACGGGGGGCCCGCGCCCCCCGTTTTCCGTCCCGCCCCCGCGGCCGGCGCCGCCCGGGGCATTCCCTTCCTGAATCTCAACGGAGACACCGCACCATGTGGGAATCGCTGACCGAATTCCCGGACCTCGGACGCAGCACCCTGAGCACGATGAAGAAGGCCATCGACGCCGGCTTCAAGGGTTTCTCGCGCACCTATGGCGAAGCGCTGGAAAACTTCTTCAACCCGCTGCTGCACTTCCTTGTCTGGTTCGAAAAACTGCTCATCAACACGCCGTGGCCCATCATCCTTCTGGTGATCGGCGCCCTGGCCTGGCTCGGCTCGCGCTCCTGGAAGGTCACCGGCCTTTCGGTGCTCGCCTTCGTGGTGATCGGCGTCTTCGGCATGTGGGAAGACACGATGGCCACCCTCGCCATCATCTCGGTGGCCACATTCCTGTGCATCCTCATCGGCATCCCGATCGGCATCCTCATGGCCCGCTCCGACCGGGCGCAGACAATGATCACCCCGGTGCTCGACGTGATGCAGACGATCCCCTCCTTCGTCTACCTGATCCCGGTGGTGATGCTGCTGGGCATCGGCAAGGTGCCCGGGCTGATCGCGGTTCTGATCTACGCCATCCCGCCGATCGTGCGCCTGACCAACCTCGGCATCCGGCTGGTCGATCCCGACGTGCTGGAAGCGGCCGACGCCTTCGGCGCCTCGCCGCGGCAGAAGCTGCTCGGGGTGCAGATCCCGCTGGCCCTGCCCAACATCTTTGCCGGCGTCAACCAGACGATCATGATGTCGCTCTCGATGGTGGTGATCGCCTCGATGATCGGGGTGCGCGGGCTCGGCGTGCCGGTGCTGCGGGCGGTGCAGAACCAGTATCTGGCGCTCGGCATGATGAACGGTCTGGCCATCGTGGCCCTCGCGATCATCTTCGACCGCATTTCGCAAAGCTATGGCAAACGCCTGCAGGCATATCGGGGGCAAGGCCGTGACTGAACCGAAAATCCAGATCAAGCATCTTTACAAGATCTTCGGCAAGACGCCCGAAAAGGTTCTTCCGCTCGTGCGCGACGAGGGCATGGGCAAGGACGAACTGCTCGAGAAGACCAACCACGTGCTCGGGGTCAACGATGTCTCGCTCGACATCTGGCCGAAGCAGATCCAGGTGGTCATGGGGCTTTCGGGCTCGGGCAAGTCGACGCTGATCCGCCACATCAACCGGCTGATCGAGCCGACCGGCGGCGAGGTGATCATCGACGGCGAAGACGTGCTGGCAATGAACCAGACCCAGCTGCGCGAGCTGCGCCGCAACAAGATGTCGATGGTGTTCCAGAAGTTCGCCCTCCTGCCCCACCGCACGATTCGCGAGAACGTCGGCTACGGGCTCGAGATCCAGGGCGTTGGCGAAGACGAGATCGCCCGGCGTGCCCAGCACTGGATCGACCGCGTCGGCCTCACCGGCTACGAGGACCACTACCCCGGGCACCTGTCGGGCGGCATGCAGCAGCGCGTGGGCCTTGCCCGGGGGCTGGCCACCGACGCCGACATCCTGTTGATGGACGAAGCCTTCTCGGCGCTCGATCCGCTGATCCGCTTCGACATGCAGTCGATCCTGCTGGAGCTTCAGAACGAGCTGCACAAGACCATCGTCTTCATCACCCACGACCTCGACGAGGCGCTGCGCCTTGGCGACAACATCGCCATTTTGCGCGACGGGGCGATGGTCCAGCAGGGCGATGCGCAGGACATCGTGCTGCACCCGGCCGACGACTACATCCGCGACTTCATCAAGGACATCAACCGCGCCAAGGTGATCCAGCTGAGGGCGCTGGCCAAGCCGCTGGAGCCGGGCGAAACGCCCCCGGAAGTGCCGCATTTCCCGGCCAACACCCGGCTCGAGGACGCGCTGCTGCCGATGTCGCAGGCCCCCGGGCAGGAGGTTCTGGTCGATGGCACGGACGGTGCCCTGCTCGGCCGCGCCAGCCTTTCCGACGCGATCCGCGCCCTGCACGAGTAGCGCCGGGCGCGATTTTCGAAACCGGCGCCGGATGGCGTCGATGAGACGGCCGGGGTCCTGCGACCTCGGCCGTTTTCGTGCCGACCGGCGCCGTCAGAGCGGCACGATCTCGACGCGGCAGGCCACGCAGGGGTCGATGGCGATCATGTGAAGCTCGGCGGCGCGGGCCTCGGCCCGGGCCCCGGAAAGCCCCGCCAGCGCCGGCCCACGGGGGGCGAAATTCACCTCGGTCGGGGCGGCGGTGGAGTAGTCGGCCACCCGCCCGGCGGTGAGGCGCAGGGCATGGGTGAGCGGGCCGCGGGCGGTTTCGACCACCGCGCGCCCCGGCCCGTCGGCGCGCTTCGCCGCGCGGGCCGGCGCCGGTTCGATGGCGGCGAGCGCCTCGGCCATGCGCCCCGGCAAGGCGAGCAGTTCATGCCGGCTGGCCGCCAGCCGGGCGGCAAGCCCCGCCCCATGCGCCGCCCGCGCCGCCGCCACCTCGGGCACGTCCCAGCCCCGGGCGAGCGCCCCGGCCTCGGGGGCGGCGCCCTCGGGCAGCGCGCCATAGCCTTCGAGCCCGGCCTCGGCGAGCGCCCGGGCGAGCGCGGGCGTGGGGTCGGCCTCGCGCACCTGCGCCGCCAGCGCCTCAAGCCGCGCGCGCCAGCCGTCCCGTTCGATGGCACCGATCCCCGCCCCCGGCGCCCGCCAGC
>RFKM01000246.1 GCA_003694465.1 Alphaproteobacteria bacterium | reverse complement strand
GCGCTGCTGGTCATCGACATGCGGGAGGCTCTTCTGGCGGCGGACGCGGAACGGCCTTCACGGGTGGCAGCCGTCGAGGGGCTGGTCGCGCGGGCGCGGGCGGGGGGCCATCCCGTCATCTGGATCACTGATTCCGGGGCGGCCGGTCTTGCGGCAGGCCTGCGCCCGGCGCCCGATGAGCTGCAGCTCGAGAAGACCACCGCCGATGCTTTCGAGAGCACCGAGCTCGAGGCCGAGCTGACGATTCTCGCGGTCGAGCAGATCGTGCTGTGCGGGCTCGGGGCGCAGGGCGACATCGAGGCCACGGCGCGCGGCGGCGCGGCCAATGGCTTCG
Organism: Alphaproteobacteria bacterium; assembly: GCA_003694465.1. Taxonomy (GTDB): domain Bacteria; phylum Pseudomonadota; class Alphaproteobacteria; order Rhodobacterales; family Rhodobacteraceae; genus RFKM01. The sequence continues at coordinate 4,397 of RFKM01000246.1, read as the reverse complement.
AGGTGATCGTCGCCGATGACGCCCGGCCGGCCTCGGCTGGCGCGGGCACGCCCCGCGGCGAGGACGGCGCGGTGCCGCTCTTGGGCGAGATCGAGCGCGTTCGCCTCGTGCCACCCGCTGAGATTTTTGCCTAGTCTTTCGGGCCGAGCTTCTTGTGGACTTCGTCGAGGTCGATCTCGCCGATCGGCTTCTTGTTGGAGGGATCGTCGAAGTCGTATTTGAACAGCTGGAAATCCTGCTTGTAGATTTCCCACACGAGGTGGCGCGAGAGATCGTCGAAATAATCCTCGACGGGATGGGCGCGCTTCGGCCCGTGGCCCGAGCTTTCGTTGAATCGCGGGATCTTTTGCAAGTTGACCTTCTTCGGCGTCTTCACCGCCTTCAGCACCGTGCGCATGCCGGGGTTGAAGTTCTCGATATGGAAGATGTGGTCATACCGGCCGCCGTTGTGGATGAAGGTCGAGATATGGCCGGACATCGACGACCAGTGGATGTCGGGCTCCATCGGGCGGCGGAAGCGGATCGTGTCGCGCGCAAACAGCAGGAAGCGGCGGAAGCTGGCGATCTGGTCGAATTCGAAACCGTTTTCCGGCTCGCCGGTCTCGACGCCGTATTTCTGCACGAGGAGCGGCACGAGGTTGCCCCGGTAGCGCCGGCCGTTGCGCTGGATGCCGCAGATCTTGTCGAAAAAGCTCGACAGGATGCGCTGGTAGGGGTTGCGCACGGCGGTGAAGGAAAAGCTCTTGTGGGCCAGCACATTGGCCTCGATCAGCGGCTGGCTCTGCTCGAAGGCCCATTTGTGCAGGCCCTCCTCGGCATCGTGAATGTCGCCGTCGAAGAATTCGCCGTGATCGGAGTAATACATGATCTGGCCGATCGTCGAGCAGGCGCATTTCGGCACCACCCGATAAACCATGCTCTCGCTTTGTGTCATCCAAGTTCCGGGAAAGCCCATGCGCCTGCCTCGTTTGCTGCCCGCGCGCCGCTCCCTGCGCCGCGCCCGGAAATGTTTTGCAGAAAAGAACAAACAAAGTCTGTAATTTCAATGATCGTTTACGCTATTCATGGAAACAGTGCGCGTGAAAGAGCAAATCGGTTTCCGGAATGGCAAGAATCGCCTTCATCCTGCTGTGCCACAAGGACCCGCGCGCGATCATCGATCAGGCGCGCCGTCTCACCGCGGCCGGCGACTACATCTCGATCCATTTCGATGCGCGCTCGCCCCGGTCCGATTACCAGATGCTGCGCGCCGCCCTCGACGACAACCCCAACGTCACCTTCGCGCGCCGGCGGGTGAAGGCCGGCTGGGGCGAGTGGTCGCTGGTGGCCGGCACGCTCGAGGCGGTGAAGGCGGCCGTCGATGCCTTTCCACGCGCGACCCATTTCTACATGGTTTCGGGCGACTGCATGTCGATCAAGACGGCCGAATACGCCCACAACTTTCTCGATGCCGAAGACGTCGACTACATCGAGAATTTCGACTTCTTCGAGAGCAACTGGATCAAGACCGGGATGAAGGAAGACCGGCTGATCTACCGGCATTTCTTCAACGAACGCACGCAGAAATTCCTCTTCTATACCTCCTACAACCTGCAAAGGCGGCTGGGGCTCAGGCGGCGGATTCCCGAGGATCTGCAGATCCGCATCGGCTCGCAATGGTGGTGTCTGCGCCGGCAGACGATCGAGGCGATTCTCCGCTTCACCCGCAAGCGCCGCGACGTGATGCGGTTTTTCCGCACCACGTGGATTCCCGACGAGACCTTCTTTCAGACGCTGGTGCCCCATCTCGTGCCGGCCGGCGAGATTCGCAGCCGGACGCTGACCTTCCTGATGTTTTCCGACTACGGGATGCCGGTCACCTTCTACGACGACCATTACGAGCTGCTGCTGAGCCAGGATTATCTCTTCGCCCGCAAGATCAGCCCCGAGGCGAAAGACCTCAAGGCCCGGCTCGGGGCGCTCTATGCCGCAACCGGCGTCGAGTTTCGCATTTCGAACGAAGGGCGCTCGCTTTACAATTTCCTCGTCAACCGCGGCCGGCACGGGGTCCGCTTCGCGCCGCGGTTCTGGGAATCGGAAAGCACCATCGGGCGCGAACGCGAGCTGCTGATCGTCATCGCCAAGAAATGGCACATCGGCAAGCGCCTTCTGGCGCGGATCCGGCAGGTGACCAACATTCCCATCGTCGAATACCTGTTCGACGAGGAATCGACCCCCCTGCCCGATCTTGGCGGCATCCAGAGCACGCTCGAGAAGCGCACCCGCCACCGCCGGGCGATGATGCGGATGCTGTTCGACTATTTCGAGACCGACCGGCTCGCAATCGCCATGGACCCCGACAACATGGACCTCTTGCGCGATTTCTACACCGACCGCTCGATCACCCGGATACTCGAAGTCGAGTGCGACTATTCCGACGAATGGGTGCTGGGTCACGCCCAGCGGGTGGGCCTTGCCGGCGAGCACACGCCGCCCGAGGCGCTGGCCAAGATCGTCCCGGCGGTGCGGGCGAGCTTCTATCACGAAAGCGACCGCATCCGCGACGCCGGGTTCGAGAATTTTCACGTCTTCCGCCAGCACGGAACACCGGGCGAAAACGCCAAGGCCCTTGCCAATTTCCTCTCGATTACCGAAGACAGGGCGGCACAGATTGCCGAATCCGAAGATCTGTTTGCCGACTAGGAGCGCGCCATGGCCTACAGCTACGACGAAAGCAACATCTTCGCGAAGATCATTCGCGGCGAGATTCCGAACCAGACGGTGCTCGAAACCGAGCATTGCCTTGCCTTCAACGACATCGCCCCGCAGGCGCCGGTCCATGTGCTGGTGATCCCGAAAGGCCCCTATGTGAACTGGGATCATTTCGTCGCCGAGGCCAGCGCCGAGGAAATTGCCGATTTCGCCCGGGCGACCCGGGCCGTGATCGAGAAGCTCGGGCTCGAGCCCGGCAGCGGCGGGCAGGGCTACCGGCTGATCATGAACAGCGGCGAGGCCGGGGTTCAGGAAGTGCCCCATTTCCATGCCCACATCCTTTCGGGCCGCGTGCTCGGGCGGATGCTTCCGAAAGACTGACCGAGCCGGCGCCCGCCGCCGCACCGCAACCACGAACGAGGCCAGAGATGACAACCCCCGCCCCCGAAACCCGGATCGTCAACAAGAAGAAAATCGCCTGCGACGGCGGCGAAGGCCCGAACGGGCATCCGCGCGTCTGGCTCACCATTCCCGAAGACAAGGGCTGGATCGAGTGCCCCTATTGCGACGCCAAATACGTCTTCGGCGAAGAAATCGAGAAGGCGGGCTGAACCCGCCCCCCTCGCGGCCGGCGCGAAAGGAAGCCCCATGACATTCGGCAAGGCAAGCCACCTGCACCTGATCGACGGCTCGGCCTTCATCTTTCGCGCCTACCACGCGCTGCCGCCGCTCACCCGGCAGTCGGACGGCCTGCCGATCGGGGCGGTCGCCGGGTTCTGCAACATGCTGTTCAAGCAGGTCGAGGCCGCCCGGGGCGATGACGCGCCCACCCATGTGGCGGTAATCTTCGACTATTCCGGCAAGTCGTTCCGCAACGACATCTACCCCGATTACAAGGCCAACCGCCCGCCGCCGCCCGAAGACCTCGTGCCGCAATTCCCGCTCACCCGCGAGGCGACGCGCGCCTTCAACATCGCCTGCGTCGAGAAGGAAGGGTTCGAGGCCGACGACATCATCGCCACCTATGCCCGCCTTGCGCGCGAGGCCGGCGGGCGGGTGACGATCATCTCCTCCGACAAGGACCTGATGCAGCTCGTCGGCGGCGGAGTCGAGATGCTCGAGCCGATCCGCAACCAGCGCATCGACCGCGACGGGGTGATCGCCAAGTTCGGCGTGCCGCCCGAAAAGGTCGTCGATGTTCAGGCCCTCGCCGGCGACAGCATCGACAACGTCCCCGGCGCGCCCGGCATCGGCATCAAGACGGCGGCGCTGCTCATCAACGAATATGGCGATCTCGACAACCTGCTGGCCCATGCGAGCGAGATTCCCCAGCCCAAGCGCCGCCAGACCCTGATCGAGAAGGCCGACCAGATTCGCATGAGCCGCGAGCTGGTGCGCCTTGACGATCATGTCCCGCTCGACACCCCGCTCGACGCCTTCGAGCTGCGCCGGCCCGACCCGGACGTGCTGCTGCCCTTCCTCGCCTCGATGGGCTTTCGCACCCTCACCCGGCGGATCGCCGAGGTGCTCGGCGTCGAGAGCGCCGACATTCCCCAGCCCCCCGAGGCGCCGCCCGCCGAGGGCGGCGATCCGGCGCCCGATCTGCCGCCGATCGCGCCCGAGACATACCGGCGCATCGACAGCCGCGCCGCGCTCGACGAGTTCATCGCCCAGGCCTGGGCGATGAACTCGTCGAGCGCGGCGCG
>RFKM01000245.1 GCA_003694465.1 Alphaproteobacteria bacterium | reverse complement strand
GCTCGACGGCGGTGCCGGAAACGACAAGCTCGTCGGCGGGGTCGGATTCGACACGATCGACGGCGGCGCCGGGCGCGACGACATTTCCGGTGGCAACGGCGAAGACGTGCTGCGCGGCGGCGACGGCAAGGACAGGATCAACGGCGGCGGCGGCGGCGATTACATCGACGGCGGCGCCGGCGATGACGTGCTGCGCGGCGGTGGCGGCGACGACATCTTCGTGTTCGGTTCGGGCAACGATCGGATTTATGGCGGTGCTGGAATCGACTGGATCGACTACACCTCGGGCACCGCGCCGGTGACGATCTGGATGACCATTCCCGACCCGAACGACCCCCGCTATATCAAGAGCGTCGAGAATGTCATGGGCAGTTCCTTCGCCGACAAGATCGTCGGCAGCAGCGCGGCCAACGAGCTGCAGGGCTATGACGGCAACGACAAGCTTATCGGCAAGGGCGGCAATGACATCCTCTTCGGCGGCAACGGCGACGACATCATCAAGGGCGGCGGTGGCGACGACATCATCGGCGCCGACGCCGGGTTCGACCGGCTCTTCGGCAACGGCGGGAGCGACACCTTCGATTTCAATGCCGTCAGTGACTCGCCCGACGGGGGAACGCGGGATGTCATCGAGGACTTCGTGTCCGGCGATGACGTCATCGATTTCTCGAACATCGACGCCAGCACGGCCGACACGGGCGATACCGCCTTCACCTGGGGCGGCACCACGGCGACGGCCAATGGCTTGTGGTATGTGGTCGACGGCACCGACAGCGTCCTGATGGCCGACACGACCGGCGACGGGGTGGCCGAAATGTCTGTCGTCGTGCTCGGCGTGACCCATCTCGGCGCCTCTGATTTCGTGCTCTGACGACGCCTGTCAAGGCGCGGGGGGGCTTGGCCCGGCGGTTTGACATGCGGATATGCGAATATTTTTTGGCGTTATAACGGATTGAAACAAAACGGAAAACATGGCCTCGGCGGCGGCTCGCGGCAGTCTGCCGCGCACAAATCCGTAGCGCGGGGGGCAGATTCGCGATAAAACGCCCCCGCGCGCAAGGGCTGGAGGGCGCATGTATCGCAGGGCCACGAGCGGCGGATTCATCGCCGTGACAACCTTTCTCATCGTCGTCGTCATGGCCGTCTTCACCTGGGTCATGTATGGCATGGCGCGGCAGGTTTTCGTGATGACCGACGTCATGGTCGAGGTGAACCAGAGCTTCAAGGCGATGGTCTCAGACATGAACGCCATGGCCGAAGACACCCGCTCGATGCGCAAGGACATCGGCCACATGGTCGGCGCGATCGACGACATGTCGGTGCGGATGGCCGAGATGGACGGCTCGATCGGCGAGATGGGAGCCGACATCGCGGCAATGAACGCGACCGTGGGCTCGATGGATCGGGCGGTATCGTCGATGGCGACGACGGTTCAGGCGATGAATGTCAATGTCGGACGAATGCGGGCCGATATCGGCCGCGCCTCCTATGCCTTTTCCAACCCGATGAGCTACATGTTCAAGGGCTTCCCGTTCTGAGCGGCAGCTCCGCGCCCGCGCCGACGCCCCCCGAATCAACTCAAAGGATACTGCCGGACGCCCCTTTCCGCATGGGGCGGTGCACGGCGGCGTTTGCCGGGCCGGGGTCCGCGCCCGGTGAGGGCGGTTCGATTCTCGCAGAAATTTCAACGAGAAAGGACGTTCCGTCTGGCTGGCAAAAATTGTAATGAAATTTCCCGTGAAACGTATTATGATAAATGAATATACGAATGCATAGATTTGTGCGGCCATACGGTCCGGCTACACCGCATGGGAGGGGGAATGCGCGGCGATCTGCGAGATCATTGGAAATGGACCCGAGGCGTGCTTGCCATGGCTCTGGTGCTGATCGCGCCGCTGGCCGCCGGGGCCGAGAGCGGCGAGAGGGCGCAGCCGGCGCAAAGCTACCAGACCGCCCAGGCGCGGGTGAACCGCACCGGCGGCTCGGCGATCGTCGGCGGAACGGTGGTTCCCTTCAAGGAAGTGACCTACAGCGCACAGGTTCCGGGCGAGGTGGTCTTCATCGCGGGCGAAGAAGGGCACCGGGCGAAGGCCGGCGAGGTGCTCCTGCGGATCGACGACAGCGACGCCCAGGCCCGCCGGCGCGCCGCGGTCAGCCAGCTCTACCAGGCCCAGGCGGCGCTGCGGAACGCCTACATGCAATACGGCCGCGAGCTCTATTCGCCGCGAATCAACTCGATCACCGGCATGCCCGGCATGGGCGTGCCGGCGCTGTTCGACCAGTTCTTCACCCGCGGCTTTTCCTCGGCGATGGGGCAGTCGTCGCCGGCGCTCGAACGTCAGGCCGATCTCTTCGCCCAGGGCGCCGGGGTCGATCAGGCGGCCAGCGCCGTGGCCCAGGCCCAGGCGAACATCGAGGCGATCGACGCCCAGCTGGCCGATTTTCAGGCGGTGGCGAGCTTTGACGGCGTGATCATGCGCAAGCATGTCGAGGTTGGCGACACGGTGCAGCCGGGGATGCCGCTGATCGACTATGCCTATGTCGATTTCCTGCGCATCGAGGCCGATGTGCCGGTGCGCCTTGCGGCGGGGATTTCCGAGGGCCAGCTGGTGCCCGCCCGGCTCGACAGCGGCGCCGGGCCGGTTCAGGCGCGGGTTGCGCAGATCTACCCGCTGGCCGATCCCGCCCGGCACACGGTCAAGGTCAAGTTCGACCTGCCACGCGGCACGCCGGCCGGGCCGGGGATGTATGCCGAGGTGACGGTGCCCGACGCCTCGGTGCCGGTGCAGACCGAGGTTGCCGTTCCGCAGGACGCGCTGGTCTGGCGCGGCAGTCTGCCCTCGGTCTTCGTGCTCGACGGGGGGCGGCCCTCGCTCAGGGTGGTGCGCATCGGCTATCCGCTCGGCGACGGGATGGTGTCGGTGGTCTCGGGCCTGTCCGGGGGCGAAACGGTGATCGTCTCGCCGCCGGCCGGGCTGGTCTCCGGGCAATAGGGCGGGGGGCGCGCGATGAGCACCGAGCCGACCAGCCCCGCCATGCCTGCGCCGGAGGAAAACGCCCCGTCGCTCGGCCTTGCCGGACGGCTCGCCCGGGCCTTCGTCAATTCGCCGCTCTCGCCGCTCTTGCTGCTGGCCTGCCTCGGCCTTGGCCTGATGGGCCTCGTTCTGACCCCGCGCCAGGAAGACCCGCAGATCTCGGTGCCGATGGTCGATGTCTTCTTCCGCTATCCGGGGATTTCGGCCAACCAGGTGGCCTCGCTCGCCACCGATCCGCTGGAGCGGATGATGAGCGAGATCCCCGGCGTCAAGCATGTCTATTCGGTGTCGCAGCGCGACGGGGCGATGGTCACCGTCGAGTTCGACGTCGGCGAAAAGATGGGTCCCTCGCTCGTCAAGCTCAACGCCAAGATCCAGTCGAACCTCGACAAGATGCCCCCGGGGGTGAGCCAGCCGTTGATCAAGCCCAAGGGCGTCGACGACGTGCCGGTGGTGACGCTGACGCTGTGGAGTGAGGAGGTGGACGAGGGGGTGCTGCGCGCCCTCGGGCTCGACGTGATGCAGCGCCTCAAGGAGGTGCCGAACACCGCCCAGAGCTTCGTCGTCGGCGGGCGCTCGGATGCGATCCGGGTCGAGGTGTTCCCCGAGCGGCTCGCCGGTTTCGGCATCGGTCTCGACGAGATCGCCCGCACCATCCAGGCAGCCAATTCCGAACGCGGGACCGGGCATGTCGAGGCCGGCCAGACCGCATTCACGCTCTATACCGGCTCGTTCCTGCGCAATGCCCGCGACATCGAGAACCTGATGATCGGGGTGAGCCACGGCCAGCCGACCTATATCCGCGACGTGGCGCTGGTCACCCAGGGCACCGACGATGCCACCTCGATGGTGAGCTATTACACCGGACCGGCCTATGGCGCCGAGGGCGCGGGCACCGGCGGGCACGAAGGCGCGGGCGAGGTCGCCGCTTCCGGCCCGCGCGCGCCCTTGGGCGCCCCGGCGGTGACCATCGCCGTGGCCAAGAAGACCGGCTCGAACGGTGTCACCGTGGCCAATCAGGTTCTGGCCCATGTCGAGGCGCTGAAGGGCGACCTGATCCCCGACAACGTCCATGTCGAGGTCACCCGCAATTATGGCGAGACCGCCAACGAGAAGGTCAACGAGCTGATCTTCAAGCTTTTCGTGGTGACCGGGGCGGTGACGGTGCTGATCTGGCTGGCCCTCGGCGCACGCGCGGCGGGGGTGGTGCTGGTGGTGATTCCGATCGTCATTCTCGTCACCGTCTTCTCGGCCTGGCTGCTGGGCTACACGATCGACCGGGTCTCGCTCTTCGCGCTGATCTTCTCGATCGGGATTCTGGTCGACGATGCCATCGTCGTGGTCGAGAACATCTACCGGCGCTGGCTCGAACAGGGTGAATGCACCGAGGGCTGTTCGGTGGACGCGGTGCGCGAGGTCGGCAACCCGACGATCCTGGCCACCTTCACGGTGATCGCGGCGCTGCTGCCGATGGG
>RFKM01000244.1 GCA_003694465.1 Alphaproteobacteria bacterium | reverse complement strand
GGTCGACAGCGCCTTTCTCGGCCTCGCCGAGGCGGCGCTCGAGCGGATGGAGGGCGAAAAGCCGCTGCTCGTCGAGGTGGCCGATCCGCGCTCGGGGGTGCCGGTCTCGGGGCGGCACGTGGAATATGAAGACTTCATCGCCGGGGGCGACCCCGACTTCGAATGGGTGATGCCCGAGGACGAATGGGAAAGCCTCGCGCTCAACTACACCTCCGGCACCACCGGTCGGCCGAAAGGCGTCGTCTATTCTCACCGCGGCGCCTACATCCATACCCTCGGCCTTTCGCTCGACTGGGGGCTGAACCGGCACACCGTCTATCTGACCATCGTGCCGCTGTTCCACTGCAACAACTGGATTCACACCTGGTCGATTCCGGCGGTGGGGGGCACGGTGGTCTGCTGCCGCGACATCACCGCCAAGGCGATCTTCGATGCCATCGCCGACGAGGGGGTGACCAACATGGGCGGCGCGCCGATCGTGCTGAACATGCTGATCAACGCGAAGGACGAAGACCGGCGCGACTTCGACCATGTCGTCAGCGTCTACACCGCCGGGGCGCCGCCGCCGGCTGCCACGCTCGCCGCGATCGAGCCGCTGGGCTTCGAGGTCACCCAGATGTATGGTCTGACCGAGACCTACGGCCATGTCGTCGCCTGCTACTGGAAGGACGAATGGGCCGATCTGCCCGACGAAGAGCGTTACGAGCGCAAGGCGCGCACCGGGGTGGCGCAGGTGATGGAGGAAGAGGTCACCGTGATGAACCCCGAGACGATGGAAGAGGTGCCGGCCGACGGCGAGACCCTCGGCGAGATCATGATGCGCGGCAACGTGGTGATGAAGGGCTATCTGAAGAACCCCGAAGCCACGCAGGAGGCCTTCCGCGGCGGCTATTTCCACTCCGGCGACATCGCCTTCAAGCACCCGGACGGCTACATCAAGATCACCGACCGCTCGAAAGACATCATCATCTCCGGCGGCGAGAACGTCTCGTCGGTCGAGGTCGAGGGGGTGCTGATGCACCACCCGGCGGTGTCGCTCTGCGCGGTGGTCGCCAAGCCCGACGAGAAATGGGGCGAGGTGCCCTGCGCCTTCGTCGAGCTGAAGGAGGGGGCCACGGCCACCGAGGAAGAGCTCATCGCCTTCGCCCGCGAGCGCCTCGCCGGCTTCAAGACGCCCAAGCGCGTGGTCTTTGCCGAGCTGCCGAAAACCTCCACCGGCAAGATCCAGAAGTTCGAGCTGCGCAAGCAGGCGAGCGCGCTGTGAAGGCCGCCGCCCCCCGGCTGGACGCCGGCCGGGGGCAGGCGCTATCCTGCCCGCAACGGCAACCCGAGCAGATGTCCGCCCCATGACGGCGCTTTCACGGTATCAACGTCTCGAGGCCTCGGCGCTGTGGCGGCCGGGGGCGGGCGAGCAGCGCCGGGAGGTCATCGTCTCGCTCGGCGATGCGACGCTGACCCTTTCCGACCTGCACGACCGCGCGCTCGCCCATTGGTCGCTGGCCACGCTGCACCGGCTGAACCCGCGCGCCCGTCCGGCCCGTTTCGCGCCGTCCGCCGCTCCCGACGAGGGCGAGGAGATCGAGCTCGACGACGAGGAAATGATTGCCGCCATCGAGAAGGTGCGCCGCGCTGTCGAACGGCGCCGGCCCCGGCGGGGGCGGCTGCGCCTGTGGCTCGGGCTGGCCCTTGCCGGCGGGTTCGGACTGATGGCGGTGTTCTGGCTGCCCGACGCGCTGGTGCGCCAGACCGCGGCGCTGCTCCCCGAGGTCGCGCGCGAAGCGATCGGCGCGCGGCTGCTGGGGCGGATGCAGGAGGCCACCGGCCCGGTGTGTGACGGCGCCCCGGGAAGCGCGGCGCTCGCCCGGCTGGGGCGGCGCGTTCTCGGCATGGACGGGGTGCGGCTGGCGGTTCTGCCCGGGGGGATCGGCACGACGCGCCATCTTCCGGGCGGCTACATCGTGCTCGACCGGCGCCTTGTCGAGACCTACGACGACCCCGAAACCGTCGCCGGGTTCCTGCTCGCCGAAGCCCTGCGCGCGCGGGCGCACGATCCGCTCGTCGATCTGCTCGAATTTGCCGGCCCCGTGGCCACGGCAAAACTTCTCACCACCGGCCGGCTTGATGATGCCGTTCTCGAGGCCTGGGCCGATCGTCTGCTTGAAACCGCGCCGGAGCCTGTTGCGCCCGAAACCCTGCTGCCCGCCTTTGCCGCCGCCGGGGTGCGCAGCACGCCATATGCGCAGGCTCTGGGGCCGACCGGCGAGACCGCCCGCGCCCTGATCGAGTCGGACCCGGTGCCGCTGGCCCGCGCCCGGCCGCTGATCTCGGACCAGGACTGGGTGAGCCTGCAGGGGACCTGTTTCGAATAGACGCGGCCCGAATACGCGAAAAGTGAAAGAAACTGCGCCGCGAGCGCGACCTGTCCGCCGCAGATTGTTCGATTGCAGCAAGTCGCGTTTGGCCGCTGTCCTCCCATCGGCACCGTGCGAATCCAGGAATCTAGATTCGTGGATTCCTGAAACGCGGGCGTGGTCCGGCCAGCCAATTGCCCCGAAGGGGAACCTTCGGGGCAAAGCAGGTGTATGTGTGCCCCCGGGCCCGGGTTGGCCGCCATCGGGTGCGACGCAGGCCCGGTCCGGGCAACCTGCGCCGACGCTTACGCGGCAGCGGGTTCGGCCGGGGCGAAGCGCCCGTAGAAGCTCTCGCCCTTCTCGGCCATCTCCCGCAGCAGCGCCGGGGCGGCGAACCGCGCCCCGTGGCGGGCGGCGAGATCGTCGCAGATTTCGACGGCCTTCGCCGCGCCGATCCGGTCGAGCCACGAGAAGGGCCCGCCCGACCAGGGCGCGAAGCCCCAGCCCAGGATCGCGCCGACGTCGCCCTCGCGGATGTCGGTGAGCACGCCCTCTTCGAGCGCCCGCACCGCCTCGAGCACCTGCGCCATCATCAGCCGGTTCTTCACCTCGTCCAGCGCCGGCTGTTCTGCGGCGGGCGGGAACTTCTCTGCCAGACCTTCCCACAGGCCGAGGCGCTTGCCCTTTTCGTCATAGGCATAGAAGCCGGCCTTCGCCTTGCGCCCGAGCCGGCCCTGGCCCGCCAGCCAGAACAGCACCTCGTCGACCGCCGCGTCGGGGTAGGCATCGCCCATCGCCGCGCGGGTGGCCTTGGCGATGCGCACCCCGAGGTCGATCGAGGTTTCGTCGACCAGTTGCAGCGGGCCGACCGGGAAGCCCAGCAGCCCGGCGGCATGTTCGACGAGCGGCGGCGTCACCCCCTCGCCGACCATGCGGATCCCCTCGTTCAGGTAGGGGATGATGCAGCGGTTGGCGTAGAAGAAGCGCGCGTCGTTGACCACGATCGGCGTCTTGCGGATCTGGCGGACGAAATCGAGCGCCTTGGCCACGGCCCGGTCGCCGGTTTTCCGGCCCTTGATGATCTCGACCAGCAGCATCTTCTCGACCGGCGAGAAGAAGTGAATGCCGATGAACTGCTCGGGGCGGGCGCTGGCCCGGGCGAGCTCGGTGATCGGCAGGGTCGAGGTGTTGGTGGCAAAGATCGCGTCTTCGCCCAGCACCGCCTCGGCCTTCTGCACCACCTCGGCCTTCACCGCCGGATCTTCGAACACCGCCTCGATCACCAGATCGCACCC
>RFKM01000243.1 GCA_003694465.1 Alphaproteobacteria bacterium | reverse complement strand
TCGTCGAAGGAATCGCCAAGGCAGATCACCCGCCGCGCCCCCGTCGCCTCGAGCGCCGCTTCGAGCCGGGCCAGCGTGTCGTGCCCCTCGTAGGGCGGCAGCAGCGCCCCGGCGCCGCGCGCATAGCGCTCGGAGCGGCCGAGATGCAGGTCGGACACGGCAAGCAACGCTTCTTCGGGCCAGAACAGCGCCCCCGAGGGAAGCATCTCCAGCGCCGCGCCGGCGAGGGTGAAGCGATAGGCGGTCATGGCCCGTTCGGACCGCGTTTCCCGCGCCGGCGCAAGGGCAAATTGCCCGCCATCAGGCCAGCCCCGCCTCGGCCATCAGGCGCTCGGCCTCGGCGCGGGCGAGGGTTTCGGCCCCGGCGCCCTCGATCGGCACCCGGCCGACCTCGAGCAGCATCGGCGCGGCGAAGGGCGGGATGCGGTCGGGGTGGACATGGTCGATCCGGCCCCGGGTGCGCGCCAGCATCTCCTCGATCCGGTCGAAGCCGATCAGCCCGCGCAGCGCCTCCTCGCGGGTGATGTCGAGCAAGAGATGCCCCGGGTCGTGCCGGCGCAGCGTGTCGTGGATGATCTCGGCCGAAAAGGTCGCCTGGCGGGCGTTGGCGCGCTTGCCGGGAAAGTTGCGCGGGGTCAGCCCGGCGATGGTCGCAACCTCGCGGAAGGCGCGTTTCATCAGGGCGTTGTCCGCCAGCCAGCCCTCGAGCCCGTCGCGCAGGCCGGCGCCGTCGAGCAGGTCCGCCGGCGCCTCGACCGGCGCGAGCGACCAGATCAGCGTTGCATAGTCGGTGGCCACGAAGCCGAGCGGGCCGAGCCCGGCCTCTTCCATGCGGCGGGTGACGAGCAGCCCGAGGGTCTGCTGGGCGCCGCGCCCGGCAAAGCCGTGGATGCAGGTATGGGCGCGCCCCTCGGCGGTGAAGCTTTCGACCAGAAGCCGCCCCGCCCGGGGCAGGCGCGAAACCTCGGCCTGAAGGGCGATCCAGTCGCGGGTGTGGGCGGGCAGGGCTGACAGGTCTTGCCGGTGGATGATCTCGAGCACGCGCGCCGAAAGCTGCGTCGATGTCGAGAATTTCGTGCCCATGAACACCGGCACCCGCGGCTTGCGCCCGCCTTCGCGGCTGACCTCGACATGCATCTCCTTCAGGCTTTCGAAGCGCACGATCTGCCCTCCGATGAGGAAGGTGTCGCCCGGCACCAGCGCGGCGGCGAAATATTCCTCGACCTCGCCCAGCGCCGGGCCGCGCCGCAGCCGCACCTTCAGACGGTCGCTGTCCTGTATGGTGCCGAGGTTCATGCGGATGAGGCCCGCCGCGCGCGGATCGCGCAGCTGCCAAAGCCCGTCGGGGCGCTGCTTCAGGCGCTGCCAGCGGTCGTAGGCACGCAGGGCATAGCCGCCGGTGGCGACGAATTCGAGGCAGGCGTCGAAGGCCGCGCGCGAAAGCCCGGCATAGGGGCCGGCGCGGCGGACCTCGGCAAAGAGCGCCTCGGCCGAGAACGGCCCGCAGCAGGCGCGGATCAATATGTGCTGGCACAGAACGTCGCGCGGGCCGGGGCCGCGCGGCGCGCCGTCGAGATCGTGGGCGCGCGCCGCCTCGATCGCCGCCTGGCATTCGATCACCTCCCAGCGGTTCGCCGGCACCAGAAGGGCCTTCGACGGGGCGTTGTAACGGTGGTTGGCCCGGCCGATGCGCTGGACGAGGCGCTTGACGTTCTTCGGCGCACCGACCTGGATCACGAGGTCGACATCGCCCCAGTCGAGCCCGAGATCGAGCGTTCCGGTGCAGACGATGGCGCGCAGATCGCCGGCCACCATCGCCGCCTCGACCCGTTTGCGCGTGGCAAGGTCGAGCGAGCCGTGGTGAATGGCGATGGGCAGGTTTTCGCGGTTGGCGAGCCACAGCTCATGGAAGAAGAGTTCGGCCTGGGCGCGGGTGTTGTGGAAGATCAGAGTCGTTCGGTGGCGCCGCACCTGCTCGAGGACCGCCTCGATCGCATGGCGCCCGCCGCCCCCGGCCCATGGGGGCGGGGTGTCGGTCTCGAGCATGGCGATGTCGGGCTCCGGCCCCGGGTCGGCCGTGACGATGCCGGCGCCTTCGGGGGCAAGGAAGCGCGCCAGCGCCGGCGGGTCTTCGACCGTGGCCGACAGGCCAACCCGCCGCAGGCCGGGGGCGAGCGCCTCGAGCCGGGAGAGCAGGAGCATCAGCTGATCGCCGCGTTTCGATTCGGCGAGGGCGTGGATCTCGTCGATCACGACCCGCGCGAGCCCCGAAAAGAGCAGTGGCGCGTCTTCGTAGGACAGGAGCAGCGCAAGGCTCTCGGGGGTGGTCAGCAGGATCTCGGGCGGATCGGCGCGCTGGGCCCGGCGGCGGGCGGCGGGCGTGTCGCCCGACCGGTCTTCGACGCGGATCGAAAGCCCGGCCTCCTCGATCGGGCCGAGCAGGTTGCGGCGCATGTCGGCCGCAAGGGCCTTGAGCGGCGAAATGTAGAGTGTGTGCAATCCAGAGCGCGGATTTTGCGCCAGATCGACGAGAGAAGGCAGGAATCCTGCAAGTGTCTTGCCGCCCCCCGTCGGCGCGATCAGCAGTGTCGCCGGCGCCTCGGCCCGCGCCAGCATCTCGAGCTGGTGCGGATGCGGGCGCCAGCCACGGCGGGAAAACCACTGGGCAAGGGGGGCGGGAAGGGCGGGCTGCATGGCCGCAGGATACGCCCGCGCTCGGGGCTGGAAAAGGGCTGCGAAAAAAATGTCGGGCGGCGCGGCGGTCTGCCTTGTGCACCGGCGAGGTGACCCTTGGGCGCGACACGCGCCGGAAATGGTGCGCGTTCTTGCCTCGCGGTCTCAGAATCCGGGAATCCAGATTCGCGTGGGTTCGGTGGGCTCGTCATGGTTGGCAACCCGCTCTGCCTTTCGCCCTTCTCCTTGGCCTGGTCAGCGACCAAGGCAAAGGGAAAACGCCGCGCTCCGGAGCAACCGTGGCGCGGGGGCGGGGCGCGGGTGAATCCGGCATGGCCACAACGGGCTGTTCTGGCCTCTGTTTGCGCGCGATCCGGCGCGTTTCTGGCCGCGCGGGCGCCGGTGGCCGGACCACCGGCCCTCGGCCCGCCCTCTCAGTGCTCGATCTCTTCCTCGTGCACGAACATGTTGGCCCAGGCGCGGTCGATCAGGTCCGGGGTCATCTGGTAGGGGATGCCCTCGAACTCGCAGATCGAGATCATCTGGTCGATCAGAAACACCGGCTGGTAATTGGCATAGACGTTGCCGATGGTCGGATACTTGTTCTTGAGCAGGTGGACGAGCGCGGCCTCGTCGAGCGGCATGCCCTTCTTGCGGGCGACGAGCGCGAAAATCTTCAGGAAACCCTGCTGGTCGGGCCCGTCGATCCGGATCTTGTAGAAGATCCGGCGCAGGGCGGCCTTGTCGAAGATCTTGTTCGGGTGGAAGTTGGTCGAGAAGATCACCAGCGTGTCGAAGGGGACTTCGAATTTCTCGCCCGATTGCAGGGCGAGAATGTCCTTGTTTTCCTCGAGCGGCACGATCCAGCGGTTGATCAGCGCCTGCGGGGGTTCGGCCTGGCGCCCGAGGTCGTCAACGATGAACACGCCGCCCGACGACTTGAACTGCAACGGCGCGGTATAGGTGCGCGCGGTGGGGTTGTATTTGAGATCGAGCATGTCGAGCGTCAGCTCGCCGCCGGTGATCACCGTTGGCCGGTCGCAGATCACGTAGCGCCGGTCGAAGCGGTTCGAAGTGCGGCGCAGCGAGGTCGGATCATCGTCGATCTCCTCGGCGGCGCTGTGCACGATCGGGTCATAGACGGTGATCACCTGGCCGTTGTATTCGACGGCGTGGGGCACATAGATCCGGTCGCCCAGCGCATCGCGAATGCCATTCGAGATCGACGATTTGCCGTTGCCCGGCGGGCCATACATCAGGATCGAGCGCCCCGAGCCGACCGCCGGGCCGAGATGGTCGAGCAAGGTCGGCGGCAGGACGAGGTGCCCCATCGCCTGCGTGAGACGCTCGCGGGTGATGCGGATGTTGCGCACCGACTGGCGTTTGACCTGCGCGCCGTAATCGGCCATCGGCACGGGCATCGGGCCGTAGTATTCCGACTGGGCGAGAGCATCGAGGGCGCGGGCCTTGCCGGACTCCGACAGCCGGTAGCCCATTTCGCCGCCGGAATTGGCATGCAGCGTGCCGGTGGCCTCGACAAGCCCCTCGGCGCGGGCGCTGTCGATCAGCTCCTGCACGACGCGGGCCGGGATCGCCAGCACCTTCTCGAGGCGCGAAACCTGCTCGAGGCTCATGCGGAACATCGTCTTGAGAAGAATGTCGCGCATCATCACCGGCGAAAGGCCGGTGTCGTCCATGCTCCGGCATGGCGGCGGCGCCTGCACGCCGGTTGTGGCCTGAATGTTCATTTCCCTGCCCGTCTTTCTGCCTGTTGCCCGTTGTTCCTGGCCCGCGCGCGGGGGCGCCGGCCCTGCCTGCCGGGAAGCCTTGCAGCGCCCGGATTTTTCAACGATTCTAGCGGCGCGGGGCCGGATCGGCAACAGAAACGAAAAGAGCTCATGGCCCGAGTCTGGCACAAGGCCCTTGCCAGAGGCTTAACGGGCGACGGGGAGGGGACGGATGACACGCGCGCAACACCGGCGGCTGGGGCTGGCCCTTGTGCTCGCCTTTCTGGCCATCGCGGCGATGACGCTGGGCCGGGGCGGGCTCTACATGGCGCGCCACGAGGGCGACGCGCTGCACCTGATGCAGATCGTCCTGCTCGAAGCGCGCGGCTGGCGGCCGCATGTCGACATCGAAACCCCGATCGGCATTCTCGCCACCGCGCCGATGGCGCTGTTCGTGCGGCTCGGTCTCGGCTTCGGCCATGCCTTCCTGGCGGCGCAGGCGCTGGTGGCGGCGCTGCTCCTGCCGGCGATCTGGCACGTTGCCGGAAGCCGGCTGAGGGGGCTCTCGGCCTGGATCTTTTCGGGCTTCACGCTGCTGCTGTGCATGGCGCTGGTCAACGGTCAGACCGAAACCGGGCTTTCGGTCTCGATGCATTACAACCGCTGGGCCTGGGCGCTGGCCTATGTGGCGCTGGCGCTGGCGGTGCTGAAGCCGCTTGCGGGGGGCGTTGCCGGGCGGCTCGACGGGGCGATCGTCGGGCTGGCGATGACGGCGCTGGCGCTGGTGAAGATCACCTATTTCGTTGCCTTCGCGCCGGCGGTGGTGCTGGCGCTGCTGGCCCATCGGGCCTTCGGGGCGCTGGCCTGGGCGGTGATGGCGGGGCTGGCTCTGGCAGCGGTGGTGACGTTCTGGGCCGGGGGGCTTGGGTTCTGGCTGGCCTATGCGGGCGATCTTCTCACCGTCGCCCATACGCCGCTGCGCAAGGCGCCCGGCCTGCCCTTCGGCGAAATGCTGGTGGCGCCGGCCTATCTGGGGGCCAGCGCCGTGCTGGTG
>RFKM01000242.1 GCA_003694465.1 Alphaproteobacteria bacterium | reverse complement strand
GTCTCCGACAACGGGCCGGGCCTTTCCAAGGGCGCGATGGCGCGGCTCCTGTCCGAGGCTCCGGTCGAGGCCGGCGGTGGCGTCGGGCTGCGGCTGGTGCGCGATTTCGTCGCCAGCCTCGGCGGGCGCATCGCCTGCCGGCGCGACGGGGGGCTCACCCATATTGAAGTTGTCCTGCCGATGGAGGACAAGACATCATGTTGATGGCCGGACGCCATATCGTGCTCATCGAAGACGACGCGCTGATGGGCAATTCGCTCGTCCAGCGCCTTGAACTCGAAGGCGCCGACGTCACCTGGGTCCGGCAGGCGGTGCGCGGGGTGGCGGCGGTGCGCACGCCGCGCAAGCCGGTGGACGCGGTGGTCTGCGACATCCGCCTGCCCGACGGCACCGGCGAGGAGATCTTCGACACGCTCTCGCGCACGATCGCGCCGCCGCCCTTCCTGTTCATCACCGGCCAGGGCGAGATCGACCAGGCGGTGCGGCTGTTGCGGGCGGGCGGCGCCGACTACATGACCAAACCCTTCGAGATGCCGGCCTTCCTTGCCCGGCTGGCGCAGATCCTGCGCCCGGACGAGGGCGAGGCGTTGCCGGCCCGGACCGGCATTTCGCCGCTGGCCCGCCAGATCGACGCGCAGGTCGCCGCCTTCGCGCGGCAGGAGGGGCCGGTGCTGATCCGGGGCGGGCGGGGCCTGGGCAAGGCGCGGCTGGCGCGGCGGATCCACGATTTGTCCGAGCGCCGCTCGGCGCCCTTCGTGGCCGTCAACGCCTTCCGCGAAGAGGCATCGGCCGAGGCCCTCGAGGCCGGCGCCGCGCGCGCGTCCGACGGCACGCTCTTCGTCCACGGCATCGGGCGGCTCGACGCGGCGGCGCAGGACGTGCTTCTGGGTGGCCTCGGGCAGGCGCCCTTCCGCCTGATCGCCAGTTGCGAGCCGCGGATCGACCTTCAGGAGCAGGAAGGCACCTTCCGTGGCGATCTGCTCTACGCGCTGGCGGCCAACGAGATCGTCGTGC
The DNA here is from genome assembly GCA_003694465.1 of Alphaproteobacteria bacterium. Lineage (GTDB taxonomy): Bacteria > Pseudomonadota > Alphaproteobacteria > Rhodobacterales > Rhodobacteraceae > RFKM01. Next base: position 7,138 of record RFKM01000242.1, on the reverse strand, counting down.
CGCCGCTGGCCGAACGGGGGGAAGACGCGGTCTGGCTGGCCGGGCAGATGTTCAACGCCCTCAACGCCGGGCGCGAGACGGCGCTGCGCGGGCTCTCCGACCTCGCCCTTGCGGCGATCCGCGACCATGACTGGCCGGGCAACGGGCGCGAGCTGCGCGCGCGCCTTCTGCGGGCGATGTCGGTTGCCAGCGGCGACTGGATCCACCCGGCCGATGTCTTCCCGGAATTGCAGACCGGGGGCGACAGCCTCGAGACCCTCGCCGAAGCGCGCGAAAGCGCCGAGCGGCGCCAGATCATCCGGGCGCTCGAGCATACCGGCGGGCAGGTGAGCGAGGCGGCGCGGCTTCTGAGGGTCTCGCGCACGACCCTGTGGGAAAAGATGCAGAAGCTCGGCCTGTGAGCGCCGCCGGTGTTCGGAAATCCGAACATCGCGAAAAACCGATAAAAATCAAATTCTTGAATGGCATTCTTTGGCCCTCGGGACGGCCTCACCCCGGCCGCGTCATGCGCTAGCATGTCCGGGCCTACAAAAGGGAGGACCCATCAATGAAATGTAAACGCATGGTCGATGTCGGCCGTCGTCAGTTCCTGCGCGGCGGCGTCGTCGGCGCTGCCGGAGCCGCGGCGGCGACCGTCCTGCCCGCGAGCCAGGCCCAGGCCCGGTCGCTGGCGCTGCTGGACTATCCGTCCAACCGCCTCGCCAATGTCGCCGATCTGGCCGTGAACGAACCGATGGACATCGAATACCCCGATGCCGACAGCCCGGGCATCCTGATCAAGCTCGGTCAGGCGGTCGAGGGCGGCGTCGGCCCGGACGGCGACATCGTCGCCTATTCCGTGCTCTGCCCGCACAAGGGCTGGCTGTTGTCGTACAACGCCGGTGACAAGACGCTCAACTGCCCGGGCCACCACTCGCGCTTCGACTGCGAGACCGGCGGCATGCAGGTCTGGGGTCATGCGACGCAGAACCTGCCGCAGTTCCTGCTCCGCGTCGACGACAAGGGTGACATCTATGCCGAGGGCGTCGACGAGCTGATCTACGGCCGTCTGTCCAACGTGCTCGAAGGGTAAGGGAGGCTGATCAATGGCTTACAAGAGACAAACCGACCGGCTGCCGATCATCCCCGCGGATGCGAAGGAGCACAACGTCGTCTGCCACTACTGCATCGTCGGCTGCGGCTACAAGGCCTACACCTGGCCGATCAAGAAGCAGGGCGGCCCGGCGGAAGACCAGAACAAGTTCGGCGTCAACCTGAACGAGCAGCAGGAGACGGAAACCGGCGCCTGGTATGCGCCCTCGATGTACAACATCGTCAAGCAGAACGGCGAAGACGTGCACCTCGTCGTCATGCCCGACAAGGAATGTGTCGTGAACTCGGGCCTTGGCTCGATCCGCGGCGCGCGCATGGCCGAGAACCGCCCGTCGAAGGTGACGGGCACCCAGCAGCAGCGCCTTTCCGATCCGCTGGTCTGGCGCAACGGCACCTGGCAGCCCACCAGCTGGGATGACGCGCTCGATCTCGTCGCCCGCGTGACGGCCCGGGTCATCACCCAGGGCTCGGAAGACGATCTTGTCGTCTCGATGTTCGACCACGGCGGTTCGGCCGGCGGTTACGAGAACACCTGGGGCACCGGCAAGCTCTACTTCGGCGCGATGAAGGTGAAGAACGCGCGGATCCACAACCGCCCGGCCTACAACTCCGAGGTGCACTCCTCGCGCGACATGGGCGTTGACGAGCTCAACTATGCCTACGAGGACTACGAGCTCACCGACACGATCTTCATGATCGGCGCCAACTCGATGGAGACGCAGACCAACCTGTTCCTGAACCACATGGTTCCGGGCCTGCAGAACGGCGCCAGGATGGTCGTCGTCGATCCGCGGCGCACCATCACCATCGCTTCGGCGGAGAAATACGCCGGCGCCGAGAACGTCCTGCACCTGCCGATCAACGAAGGCACCGACCTTGCCCTGATGAACGCGCTGTTCACCTACATCGCCGACCAGGGCTGGACGGACAAGGAGTTCATCGAGGCCTCGACCTTCCGCGACGGCGTTGCCGTGGCCGAGGACGAAGCCCATCCGGCCAGCCTCGGCAGCTTCGAGCATGCGCTCGAGCGGGTGCGCATGTCGGTGGACGAAGCCGCCGAGATCTGCGGCGTTCCGGCCGCCGACATCATCAAGGCCGCCGAGTGGATCGCCAAGCCGCATGACGACGGCAGCCGCCGCAAGTGCGTCACCGTCTACGAGAAGGGCGTGATCTGGGGCAACGACAACTATCGCACCATCGGCGCGATCGTGAACATCGCCCTGGCCACCGGCAACATCGGCCGCGAAGGCGGCGGCGTGTGCCGTCTGGGCGGTCACCAGGAAGGCTACTACCGGCCCTCCGATGCCCATGTCGGGCGCCCGGCCGAGTATGTCGACCAGTTCCTGATCTCGGGCAAGGGCGGCGTGCACCACATCTGGGCCTGCGACCATTACAAGACCACGCTCAACGCCGCCGAGTTCAAGCGCGTGCACAAGCGTCGGTCGGACATGGTCAAGGACGCGATCGACGCCGCCGCCGGCGGCAGCCGCGAGCAGGTGGTCGAGGCGATCGTCTCGGCGATCAACGCCGGCGGCCTGTTCGTGGTCGATGTCGACATCATCCACAGCCAGATCGGCCAGAACGCCCATGTCATCCTGCCCGCCTGCGAGGCGAACGAGATGAACCTCACCTCGATGAACGGCGAGCGCCGCCTGCGGCTGTCCGAGAAATACATGGACCCGTATGGCAACTCGAAGCCCGACTGCCTGATCGCCGCCGGCATCGCGCAGAACATGGAGCGGGTGCTGCGGGAGATGGGCCACGACGCCTATGCCGACCAGTTCAAGGGCTTCGATTGGGAAACCGAGGAAGACGCCTTCATGGACGGCTACCATCAGGGCAACCCGGACGTGACCTACGAGCGCCTGCGCGCCATGGGCACCAACGGGGTGCAGGAGCCGGTGGTCGGTTTCGAGGATGGCAAGCTGGTCGGGACCAAGCGCCTCTACACCGATGGCTTCTTCACCCGCCACGGACGCGAAGACGGCAAGGCCCTGTTCTGCGCCGGTGGCTGGCGCGGCTGGCAGGCGCCCGGCAAGGCGCGCGAGCAGGCCGAGCATCGGTTCTGGGTCAACAACGTGCGGGCCAACATCTTCTGGCAGAACCAGTTCCTCGATCAGGACAACGAGTTCATCCAGGATCGGTTCCCGCATCCGTTCATCCAGATGCATCCCGATGACATGGCCGAGCTGGGTATCGGCGCGGGCGACCTCGTCGAGATCGTCAACGAGAACGGGGTGACCCAGGGCATGGCCTATCCGCTGGCGACGCTCAAGCGCGACACGGTCTCCATGGTGTTCGGCTCGCCTGCGGGCAGCCAGGGCAACGTGGTGAACCCGGGCGTGAACGAGCTGGTCCTGCCGGACTACAAGCACACCTGGGGCAACATCCGGAAGATTTCGGATGCGACGCCGGATACGAAGTCCATCACCTTCAAGGCGATGGAAGCCGTGCTCTGATCACCGGCTGAAATGAGCTTGACCGTGGCGCCCCCGGGCGCCACGGTTTCCTTTTTGGGGAGGGGTGTTGATGAAACTGGCCCATGTCACCGCCGAGGGGCGCGGACGAACCGACGACATCATTGCCGCCTTCGTCGCGGCGCTCGAGGCCGAAGGCCTCAGCCTTGCCGGGACGGTTCGCCTGCGCCCGGCCGACGCGGGCGCCCATCCCTGCGACATGGATCTTCGGGTTCTGCCCGACGGGCCCGATTTCCGGATCAGCCAGCGCCTTGGCGCCCAGGCCCGCGGCTGCCGGCTCGATGGCGGGGTCATCGAGGCGATCGCCGTCGAGGTCGAGGCGCGCCTGCCGGGCGCCGATCTGCTGATCGTCAACAAGTTCGGCAAGCTCGAGGCGCAGGGGCGCGGGCTTGCCCCGGCCATCGCCATGGCCTTGGAGCGGGGAATCCCGACGATCGTCGGGGTCAACGCGTTGAACCTGCCCGATTTTCTTGCCTTTTCCGATGGCATGGCCGAGGCGCTGGCGCCGGATCGGGAGAGCCTTTTCGCCTGGCTGGCGGGCGCGCGTGCAGGTCAGATCGCGGCCCGGCCCTGAGCGCCGCCGCGCACGCCGATGGCCCGGATCCGCCCGCGGCGGCAGAGCGATCTGGCCACGACCATGCCGCAGGCGCAAAAAAACGTCGCACGTTTCTGGAATGTGTCGAAATCGGCAAATACATCCTGTAGATACGGTCGGGAGAGCGGCCGGCGTGCGTGACGTCGGCGCAGCGAAGGGAAGGAGAACAACGTGAAAATCGGAGTTCCGAAGGAAATGGCGCCCGGCGAGAAGCGCGTGGCGATGACGCCGGAAAGTGCCGTTGCGATTCAGAAACTCGGCCACGAGTGCCTCATTCAGGCCGGCGCCGGCGAGGCAGCGGGCTTTTACGACGAGGCCTATGAGGAGGTCGGCGTCAAGGTCATCAAGACCGCCGCGAGCCTGTGGAAGGAGGCCGACGTCATCGTCAAGGTGCGCGAGCCTTCCGAGACCGAGCTGAAGCGGCTCTCGAAGGGCAAGACGCTGATTTCGTTCTTCAATCCGGGGGGCAACCCGGAGGGGCTCGAACTGGCGAAGGAAAAGGGCGCCAATGTCATCGCCATGGAGATGGTGCCGCGCATCAGCCGCGCCCAGAAGATGGACGTGCTCTCCAGCATGGCCAACATCGCCGGCTACCGGGCGGTGATCGAGGCCGGCAACAACTTCGGCCGCTTCTTCACCGGGCAGGTGACGGCGGCCGGCAAGGTGCCGCCGGCCAAGGTTCTGGTCGTCGGGGCAGGCGTTGCCGGGCTCGCGGCGATTGGCACCAGCGTCGCCCTCGGGGCGATCACCTATGCCTTCGACGTGCGCCCGGAAGTGGCCGAGCAGGTCGAATCGATGGGCGCCGAGTTCGTCTATCTCGACTTCGACGAAGAGCTGGAAGACGGCTCGTCCTCCGGCGGCTATGCCAAGCCCCAGAGCGAGGAATTCCGCCAGGCGCAGCTCAAGAAGTTCCGCGAGATCGCGCCCGACATGGACATCGTCATCACCACGGCCCTGATCCCCAACCGTCCGGCGCCGAAGCTCTGGACGAAGGACATGGTCGACTCCATGAAGCGCGGCTCGGTGGTGGTCGATCTGGCCGCCCAGCAGGGCGGCAACTGCGAATACACCGTCAAGGACGAGAAGATCGTCACTCCCGGCGGGGTGACCGTGATCGGCTATACCGATTACCCCTCGCGCATGGCGACGCAGGCCTCGACGCTCTATGCCAACAACATCCGGCACATGCTCGCCGATCTGACCCCGAACAAGGACGGGGTGATCGTCCACAACATGGAAGACGACGTGATCCGCGGCGCCACGGTGACCTACGAGGGCGAGATCACCTTCCCGCCACCGCCGCCGAAGGTGCAGGCGATCGCCGCCAAGCCGAAACCGAAGAAGGTCGAGAAGACGCCGGAAGAGATCAAGGCCGAAGAGGCCGCGGCGTTGCGCCGGGCCGGGCGCCAGCAGGTGGGTCTGCTGGTGCTGGGCGGGATTCTCATGGCGCTGATCGGCCTTTACGCCCCGGCCGCCTTCATGGGCCATTTCATCGTCTTCGTGCTGGCGGTCTTCGTCGGCTTCCAGGTGATCTGGGGGGTGGCCCATTCGCTGCACACCCCGCTGATGGCGGTGACCAACGCCATTTCCGGCATCATCATCATCGGCGCGCTTCTGCAGGTGGGGGCGCACATGCCGCTGGTGAAGATCCTGGCCGCCGTGTCCATCGGCATTGCCACGATCAACATCGTCGGGGGCTTCATGGTCACCCGGCGGATGTTGCAGATGTTCCAGAAATCCTGATCGGTGGAGGCGTTCGACATGACCCCTGAAATGCAAACCTCCGCCTATATCGCGGCGACGGTTCTGTTCATCCTCGCCCTGGGCGGGCTCAAGAACCAGGAAAGCGCCAAGCGCGCGGTCTGGTATGGCATCGTCGGCATGGCCATTGCCGTGCTGGCGACGGTGCTCGATCCACGGGTGCCGGTCGATGCGCTGCTGATCGTCACCCTGGCGATCGGCACGGTGATCGGCGCCATCGTGGCGATGCGCGTCGAGATGACGGGCATGCCGCAGCTGGTGGCGGCGCTGCACAGCTTCGTCGGCCTCGCGGCGGTGTTCATCGGCATCAACTCCGACCTCACCGTTCACGACTTTCCCACCCATGCCGAGAAGATCATCCACGAAACCGAGATCTTCCTCGGGGTGTTCATCGGCGCGGTGACCTTCACCGGCTCGATCGTCGCCTTCGGCAAGCTGGCGGGGAAGATCAGCGGCAAGCCGATGATCCTGCCCGGCCGGCATCTGTGGAACATCCTGATGGTGCTGGCCTCGGTGGTGCTGATGGTGCTCTACATGCAGGGCGCCGGCAGCTGGACGCTCTACGTCATGACGGTGATCGCGCTGGTGATCGGGGCGCATCTGGTCATGGCGATCGGCGGCGCCGACATGCCGGTGGTGGTCTCGATGCTCAACTCCTATTCGGGCTGGGCGGCGGCGGCCACGGGCTTTTTGCTCGGCAACGATCTTCTGATCGTCACCGGCGCGCTGGTCGGCTCGTCGGGTGCGATCCTGAGCTACATCATGTGCGTGGCGATGAACCGCAAGTTCCTCTCGGTGATCCTCGGCGGCTTCGGCGGCACGAAGGGGCCGGCGATGGAGATCGAGGGCGAGATGCAGGCGATCGACGCCGAGGGCGTGGCCGCGGCGCTGAACGAGGCGCAGGAGATCATCATCGTGCCGGGCTACGGCATGGCGGTGGCCCAGGCCCAGCAGGCGGTGGCCGAGCTGACGCGCAAGCTGCGCGCCAAGGGCAAGAACGTGCGCTTCGCGATTCACCCGGTGGCCGGCCGTCTGCCGGGGCACATGAACGTGCTGCTGGCCGAGGCCAAGGTGCCCTATGACATCGTGCTGGAGATGGACGAGATCAACGACGACTTCCCGGATACCGACGTTGTCATCGTCATCGGCTCGAACGACATCGTGAACCCTGCGGCGCAGGAAGACCCGAACTCGCCGATCGCCGGCATGCCGG
>RFKM01000241.1 GCA_003694465.1 Alphaproteobacteria bacterium | reverse complement strand
CCCACCAGTCGGGCTGCGCCTCGGCGAGCGTCTCGGCGGCGGCCTCGGCCTCGGCGCGCTCTTCGAAGAGGGCAAAGCAGGTCGCCCCCGAACCCGACATCCGCGAGAAACGCGCACCGGGCAGGGCGGCGAGCGCGGCAAGCACGTCGCCGATCACCGGGGCGATGGAGAGCGCCGGCGCTTCGAGGTCGTTGCGCTGGCGGGCGATCCAGTCGATGGCCGACCAGCTGCCCCGCCAGCGCGGGATCCGCCTCGGCAGCGGTTCGTTGGCCTTGTTCTCGAGGGCGGCAAAGACCTCGGGCGTTGCCACCTCGATGCCGGGGTTCGCCAGCACGGCATGAAGCTCGGGCATTTCGGGCAGGGGCGCCACGTCATCGCCGATGCCGCGCATCCGCGAAGCCTGCCGCTGCAGGCAGACGCGCACGTCGGCGCCAAGCTCGGTGGCGCCTTCCGGCAGGGTCGTCTGCCCCGTCAGGTCGGCCAGGGCGAAGAGCGTGGCCGCCGCATCGCTCGAGCCGCCCCCGAGGCCGGCGGCCATCGGCAGGTGCTTCTCAAGCTCGATCGCCACCGGCAGTCCGAAAAGGGCGGCGGCCTTCATCACGAGGTTGCCGGCATCGTCGGGCACGCCCTCGGCCATCGGGCCGGTGACCTTCAGCGAGGTTTTGTCGGCGGGCATGACGCGCACCCGGTCGCCGACATCGGCAAAGGCCACAAGACTGTCGAGCAGGTGGTAGCCGTCGGCCCGCTGCCCGGTCACATGAAGGCACAGGTTGATCTTTGCGGGAGCAAAGGTTCTCGACATCATTTCCGGATGGCCTCCCCGCCTTCTTCCTCGAGCACCTTGTCGAGCCCGACCTCCAGCTTGCGCCGGATCCGATCGGGCTTGAGCTCTTCGAGATCGGTCTTGTCGGTGATGAACGAAAGCGCCCGTCGCCACTGGAATTCGGCCTCGCGGTGGCGGCCGACGGCCCAGTAGACATCGCCGAGATGGTCATTGAGGATCGGGTCGAGCGGCGTCAGCTCGACGGCGCGTTCCATTTCGGGAAGCGCCTCGTCATAGCGGCCGAGCCGGTAATAGACCCAGCCGAGGGAATCGCGGATATAGCCATCGTCCGGGCGGGCCTCGACGGCGCGGCGGATCATGTCGAGCGCCTCGTCGAGATGCTCGCGCCGCTCGACATAGGAATAGCCCAGGTAATTGAGCACGGTCGGCTGGTCGGGGTTGAGCTCCAGCGCCTTGCGGAAATCGGCCTCGGCCTCGGGCCAGCGCCCCTGCCGTTCGAGCGTGACCGCGCGGTGGAAATAGATCGCCCATTGCCCGGGGCGGTCTTCGCCCAGAAGCGCGATGGCCTTGTCGTAATGGGGCGTGGCTTCGGCATAGCGCTCGGCAAGGCGCAGGGTATCGCCGATCGTCGCCTCGACTTGCGCCAGATCGGGGTGGGCCTCGGCCAGGGCCTGCAGGACCTCGAGTGCCGCGTCGGTCTTGCCCAAACGGCGCAGGGCGACGGCCCGCCCGATCTGGGCCTGCACATAGCTGCGTTCGTCGGGCGGGACCGAGGCATAGGCCTCGGCGGCGAGCTCGTATTTCTGCAGGTCTTCGAGCACCCGCGCGGCCAGCAGGGCGGCACCGGCATGTTCGGGCGCGAGATGCTGCGCCACCCGCGCATAGATCAGGACGAGCGAAGGATCGGTGTCGCCGTAGAGCGCCTGAGCCACCTCGAAGAAGAGCTGGGCAACCCCCTCCCGCGGCCCGCTCAGGGCGGTGAAGGCAACCGGCTTGCCCGCTTCCAGTTCCGCGCGCAGGGCGAGGATCTCTTCGTCGTCGGTATCGGGATAGGTGGCGTCGAGCATCGCCACCGCATCGGCATTGCGCTCGAGCTGGCTGAGAACCTGCGCATAGGCAACCACCCCGGCCCGGCTCAGGTGCAACGTGCCCTCGGCGCCCGAAAAGATCTTGGCCGCGCCCTCGAAATCGCCCACCAGCGCCAGCGCAAGGGCCTTGTTGAGCAGCGCCGCCTCGCCGCCGGTCTCGTCGCCGGCGAGGGCGTCGAAGATCTCGAGCGCGCTTCCCATCCGCCCCAGCCCCACCGAGGCCCAGGCCCGCAGGAGTTGGTCGACGCTACGGCCGATGGTCGCGCCACCGTCGAGCGTGTCGATGACCTTTTGCCAGTCCTCGTCATGGGCGGCATTGGCGATCAGGACCAGCCCGGCAATGTTGTTTCCGGCATCGAGCGAGGCGAGGCGCCGGGCGAAAGGCTGGGCGCCGGGAAGGTCTCCGAGGGCGATCTTCGCAACGATCAGGCCCTCGACCAGCGCCTGGTTTCCCGGGTCGGCGGCGAGCGCCCGCATCCCGTAGTTGACATAGGCCTGATAGTCGCGATCGGTTTCGGCAATGCGCGTGGCGAGATAGGGGCCGGCAAGGCCATCGACGGCGAGGGCCGGACCGACACCGGCCATCAGGCCCAGGGCAAGTGCCGCGGGACGCAGGAAACTGGTCAAATGCAAAACGAACCCCCTCGACGTGCCATCCCCACCTATCTAGTCGGGCCGCCCCCCCGGCGCAACGCCAACGCCGCCGGCGGGGGCCAGGGACGGCGCGGGCGCCCGGCGCTCACATGTTGCCGT
>RFKM01000030.1 GCA_003694465.1 Alphaproteobacteria bacterium | reverse complement strand
GGTTACACCCCGCGCGGCGCCCATGCCGTCACCGCGGTCTCATCCATCCCCCTTGCCCCGCGCTGGCTGATGCTGCTGATCGCCGGCGGCCTGATGCTCTGGGGTTGGCTCGCCGAGGCGCGCCGGCGCGGCTGATCGCCCGCCCCCGTGCCGGGCAGGCGTGGCTCAGCCCCGGCCTTTGCTCCCGCTGCCCCCCGCATCGGCGCCCTCATCCGGGCGCAGCGCCACGAGGCGGGACTGCGAGGCGAATTCGCGCCGCCAGAGCACGACGACGGTGAAGGCGGTGGCGGCGATCAGGGGCAGCGGGCCGGCCAGCCAGGCCAGCGCCGCCATGGCGAAATAGACCCCGCGCACCCCGCGGTTGAAGCTGCGGGCGGCGGTGATGTTGAGATCGGCCGCCTTGGCCGCGCGCGGCAGGGCCGCCGGATGGTGCGGATCGTTCGGAACCGACGCCATGACCACGGCGCAATAGCCGAACACCCGGTGCGACCAGACGAAGTTGAGAAAGGCGCTGACCAGCAGCAGGATCGAGAGCAGCAGCTTTTCGCGCCAGACGATATCGGGCGCCGCCCCCTGCCCGAGGTCTTCGGCGATGACCGCGATGCGGCTCGGATCGCCCACCAGCGCAAGGCCGCCGCCGATGGCGATCATCGTTGCCGAGGCGAAGAAGCTGGTGCCCTCGCGCAGGATGGCCAGAACCGAACTGTCAAAGATGCGGGGCTGGCGGGTGACCATCTCGACCATCCATTCGCGCCGGTAGCGCATCATCAGCCGGTGCACCGAGGGGCGCGCGGCGGGCGGGTGCTCGATATGCCAGCCGATCCCCGCCCAGGCGGCGAGCAGAAGGCCGAGGGCAAGCCCGTCGAGCGGGCCGAAAGGAAAGAGCAGGTCAAGGCCGGGCATGGTTCTGCCATGATGCCCGAACCGGCGCCGCCGGCAAGCCCCCGCGCCGGCTCACGGGTCGAGCTCGCGTTCGAGAAAGCGCTCGAAGGCGTCGAGGTCGATCTCGTCGAACTGTCCGAAGGCCTGCATCCAGACGCTGGCCGGGCGCAGGGCCTCGGGCTCGAGCTTGCACCATTTCACCCGCCCGCGCCGCTCCTGGCTGATGAGGCCGGCGCGGCTCAGAATCGCCAGGTGCTTGGAGATCGCCGCCAGAGAGATGTCGAAGGGTTCGGCCACGTCGGTCACCGCCATGTCGTCTTCGAGCAGCATGGTCAGGATCGCCCGGCGGGTCGGGTCGGCAAGGGCGGAAAAGACGAGGTCGAGCTTGGACTCCATGCCCTTCGGTTAGGCGCGTGGGCGCCAATCGTCAACCGAACGGTTGAATATCGAATTTGGGGCAAATTGCCCGCCACGGGCCGCGGCGATTCCGCGCCTCGATATTTATTTGCGCCTTTTCAATGTCTTGCACGCCTCGCCGTTGGCGCTAAACCCCGTTGACTCCGGGCCCCGCCGCCAATAGCAACGTGCCAGGCTCACAAGGGGGCAACCGGCCTTGGCAAACCCGCTGGACGACCTGCCGCGCGAGCGCCTCGAGGCGCTCGGAAATCGGCTGGACACGGTGAAGGGCGCCGGCGAGGAGACCCCCCGCAAGGCGGGCAACCTGCGTCAGGCCGACATGGCCTGGAGGATGATCGTCGAGCTGGTGACCGGTCTTCTGATCGGTTTCGGCATCGGATACGGGCTCGACCGGCTGTTCGGCACCGGCCCGCTGTTTCTGGTGCTGTTCGTGTTATTCGGCTTCGCGGCCGGTGTGAACGTGATGCTTCGCACGGCCCGCGAGGTGGGCAGACAGGCCGGGGGCGACCCCGGCGACGAAGGGAAAGAAGAGGGGTAGCGACGTGGCGGCAGAAGAAGCGTCCGGCGGCATTCAGATCCACCCGATGGAACAGTTCACGGTGCGCCCGCTGTTCGGCGGCACCGAGCTGCACTGGTACACGATCACCAACCAGACCGTCTGGATGGCGGCGGTGGTGGCGGTGGTCATCGTGCTGTTCGCCCTCGGCACCCGGCGCCGGGCGCTTGTCCCGAGCCGGACGCAGTCGATCGGCGAGCTGGCCTTCGGGTTCATCCGCAACATGATCGTCGATATCGGCGGCAAGGACATGCTGGTCTTCTTCCCGCATATCCTGACCCTGTTCCTCGTCATCGTGACGGCCAACCTGCTTTCGCTGATCCCCTACAGCTTCTCGATCATGGCGCAATTCGCCGTGACGGTGACGCTGGCGGTCGCGGTGTTCGTCACCGTGACGGTGATGGGCTTCGTCAAGCACGGCGTCGGCTTTCTCAAGCTGTTCTGGGTCAGCTCGGCCCCCGCGGCGCTGCGCCCGGTGCTGGCGATCATCGAACTGATGAGCTACTTCGTGCGCCCCGTCAGCCACTCCATTCGTCTTGCCGGCAACATGATGGCCGGGCACGCGGTGTTCGCGGTGTTCGCCGGCTTTGCCGTGGTGGCGGTGATCTCGCCGGTCTCGGTGCTCGCCATCAGCGCGATGTATGCGCTCGAGACGATCGTCGCCATCGTGCAGGCCTACGTGTTCACGATCCTCGCCGTGGTCTACCTCAACGACGCCTATCATCCGGGCCACTGATCACGACGACGCAACTTCAACCTGAAATCAAACCGTTCCAAGTCTAAGGAGAAACCCCATGGAAGGTGATATCGTTCAAATGGGTGCCTACATCGGCGCTGGTCTCTCGGCCATCGGCATGGGCACCGCGGCCATCGGTGTCGGCAACATCATCGGCAACTTCCTGTCGGGCGCGCTGCGCAACCCGTCGGCCGCGCCGGGCCAGACCGCCATGCTCTTCATCGGTATCGCCTTTGCCGAAGCCTTCGGGATCTTCTCGTTCCTCGTCGCGCTTCTGCTGATGTTCGCGCTCTGATCCCATTTCCGGAAACGGGGCCGGCGGCAGCCGCCGCCGGCCGGGCCCGCCCCGCGCGGGCCTGACAGGATCAGGAGGACACCATGTCAAGCGAACCGATCACAGGCGCTGCCGAGGTCGCCGAACAGTCGGGCGGCATGCCGCAGCTCGATTTCACGACCTGGGGCAACCAGATCTTCTGGCTCGTGGTGACGATGCTCGTCACCTACTTCGTGGTTGCGAAGATCTTCGTGCCGCGGGTTTCGGCGGTTCTGGCCGAGCGCAAGGCGAGCGTCACCAACGATATCGCCGCGGCCGAAGAGCTCAAGCGCAAGGCCGAAGAGGCCGAGGCCGCCTATGACAAGGCGCTGGCCGAGGCGCGCGCCGAGGCCCAGAGCATTGCCGCACAGGCCCGTGCCGACATTCAGGCCGAGGTCGATGCGGCCACCGCCAAGGCCGAAGCCGAAATCGCCGCGAAGCAGGCGGAATCGGAAAAGGCCATCGCCGAAATCCGCGCCAGCGCGGTGGAAAGCATTCAGGCCGTGGCCACCGACGTGACCGGCGAGATCGTCGCTGCTTTCGGGGCCAAGGCCGATGCCAAGGCGATCAAGGCGGCGGTCGCCGCAAGGATGAAGGGGTGAGGCGATGAAACGTGTTCTGACACTCGCCGGCATGCTTGCCGCCAGCCCGGCCCTTGCCTCGGAGGAGAGCGTTCCGTTCTTCTCGATGCAGAACCACGAGCTTTTCGTGGTCATCGCCTTCATCATCTTCGTCGGCGCGCTGCTCTATTTCGGCCTGCCGGGGATGATCACCGGCATGCTCGACCGGCGCGCCGAGGCGATCGAGGCGGAACTGGCCGAAGCCCGGAAACTGCGCGAAGAGGCCCAGGCGATCCTGGCCGAATACGAGCGCAAGCAGTCCGAGGTTGACGAAGAGGCGAACAAGATCATCGAGCACGCGAAGCACGAGGCCGAGGCGGCCGCGAAGCTTGCGAAAGAGCAGCTGGCCGAGAGCATCGCCCGGCGCCTTGCCGCGGCGACCGACCAGATCAAGTCGGCCGAGGCCGCCGCGGTCCGCGAGGTGCGCAACAGCGCGGTTTCGGTGGCGATCGGTGCGGCCGAGGAGCTCATTGCCAAGCAGATGACCGCCGCCGAGGGCAACAAGCTGATCGACGAAGCGATTGCCGACGTCGAGGCAAAGCTGCACTGACGGCGCGCCGACGCCTCAGGGCGGAAAGCACATGGCAAGGCCCGGAGCCCGCGCGGCTTCGGGCCTTGTTCGTTTCCGCCATCCGGGGCGGGCTTTTCAGCGCCGGCACCGCCCGCTAGTCTGGGTCCAGCAGCACAGGCCCGGCATGAAGATCACCGCTGACACCCCCGACCTGCTCATGGTCGAAGACCGCCCGATCTTCATCGGCGTGCTGCTGGCATTCTCGATCCTCGCGACCACCGCCATCGGCCTCGCCCGCCTTTCGGCCGGAGACCTGTTGGGCCTTGCCTTTCTCGGCATCGGCAGCGGCATCGGACTGGCGGCGTTCTACGCCTTCGTGCGCCGGGTTCAGGTGGTGTTCAACCGGCCGGAAGGATATGTCGAGATCCGGCGCCGCACCCTGTTCGGCGGCAGCCGCGTGCGCCACCGGCTGGGCGAGATTTCCCGCGCCGTGCTTCAGGAAACGCGCTCGCAGAAGGGCGGGCGGATGTGGCGGGTGGCGCTGGTCATTGACGCTGGCCAGAGCGCCGGCACCCATCCGATCACCCTCGCCTATTCGAACGGCGACGGGCATCGGCGCGCGGCCGAGGCGATCAACCGCTGGCTGGAAGGGGCGCGGGCCGGGGCGGCACGCGGTTCAACCTGAAAGGGCCGCTGGGCAAGATTTTGGTGCCGCAGGCCGGGGGCCAGCCCCCGGACCCCCGGGATATTTCACGGAAAGATGAAAGGGGCGCTCAGGCGTTGGCGGTCGTGCTGGCGGCAAAGGCGCGCAGCAGGTCGCGAAGCCCCCGGTCTTCGGCCATGTCGGCGGCCTTGCCGACCGGCACCCATTGGCGCCGGCGCTGGCCGGCCTCGGGGAAATCTTCGGCGAGGGTTTCGACCTCGATCGGGTAGGCATCGGCAAGACAGCGCTCGCTGGTACCGTCGTCGTGGTTCTTGACGTAGTCGAAGGCGCCGAAGGGTTTTTCGGCGACACGGGCCGGGCGCACGCCCGCCTCTTCCCATGCCTCGATGCGCGCGGCTTCATGGTCGGGTTTGCCGGCCATGGGCCAGCCCTTGGGCAGCATCCAGCGCCCGGTGCCCCGGGTGGTGATCAACAGCACCTCGCGGCCTGTGTCGGTTTGACGGTGGCACAGGGCGGCGACCTGGCGGCGCATGGCCGCCGGCGCGGTCTTCATCAGCCTTGCCTGTAAATTCATGAACGACATTTTCCTGCTCGCAATTCGTGGCCAACCCATAGGCCATATGGGTGAAAATTGCAATTTTTCGACATCCGGTTACGAAATGGTGAGCCCGGCGTGCGGTCAGCCGCCCTCGCCGCGCCGGCGGGCACGCAAGGTGGGGGGCGCGGTGGTCGGATCTTCGGGCCAGGGGTGTTTGGGGTAGCGCCCGCGCATGTCCTTGCGGACGTCCGCGTAGCTGCCGCGCCAGAAGGCCGGCAGGTCGGTGGTGGTCTGGACCGGCCTTCCCGCCGGCGACAGCAGGGTGATGCGCAGGGGCCGGTTGCCGACGGTCGGGTGCCGGTCGAGGCCGAACATCTCTTGCAGGCGCACGGCGATCTGGGGCCCCTCCTCCCCGTAGTCGATCGGCACACGCCGGCCCAGCGGGGTTTCGAAATGTGCCGGGGCGAGGGCGTCGAGGCGCTGCATCTGGTCCCAGTCGAGGCGGGCACGCAAGGCATGCAGGAGGTCGAAGCGCTTCCAGTCGTCGGCGCTTTTCACGCCGTCGAGCCAAGGCAGGAGCCAGGCTTCAAGGCTGTCCATGAGGCTGGCCTCGTCCATCGGCGGCAGCGCTTCGCCGGCGGCGCGCAAGAGTTCGACGCGGGCGATGAAGCGGGAGGCGGCGGGCGAAAGGCGCAGGCCGAGCTGGC
>RFKM01000240.1 GCA_003694465.1 Alphaproteobacteria bacterium | reverse complement strand
TCTTCGCCCAGATCGCGGTGATCAACCTGATGCTGGCGGGGTTCAACCTGCTGCCGGCCTTCCCGATGGACGGGGGGCGGGTGCTGCGGGCGCTGCTTGCGACGAGATATGACCGGGTCGATGCCACCCGGATTGCAGCCGCCGCCGGTCAGGCCGTCGCTTTTGCGATGGGATTGTTCGGTGTCAGCACCGGGAACCCGATTCTGGTCTTGATCGCGGCTTTCATTTTCTTTGCATCGCAGGCCGAAAACTCGCAGGAAGCCCTGCTCGGACTTGCACGAAACGAACATGCGCGCGATGCGATGATCACCGAGTTCGAGGCCCTGCGCCCCGACGACAGCCTCGAGCTTGCCGCCACGACCCTGATCCGCACCACCCAGCACGAGTTTCCGGTGATCGACCCTGCCAGCGGACGTCCGCTGGGGCTGCTCACCCGGGCGGCGCTCTACAGGGCGCTCGACGGCGGGCACCGGGCGGCGCCGGTCGCCGAGGCCATGACAACCGGCATCCCGACCGTCCGGCTGCAGGACGGGCTCGGGCATGTGCTCGAAGCGCTGGGCAATGGCGCGCCGGCGGTTTTCGTGACCGACCGTACCGGCGCCCTGCTGGGCTACATCACCCGCGAAAACCTCGGCGAGTGGCTGGTGGTGACAAATGCACGGCGCGGCGGTCGTGCTCCGGGCATTTCGGGGTAGCCATCGCCCCGCGCGTGGCGCGGGCATTCCCGCCGGCGGTCATTTCCGTAGCCCGAGGGGGCTGGCAGAGCGAAGGCGCGCCGGCTCGCCGCACTTTCGGGTGGTTTCGAAAACCCGTGGCGCACAAAGGATGCTGCCCAGCCGGAGGGCTTGCTTCGCGCCCAGACATATGCCGCTCCGGTAAAGATGCGCGCCTGCAATCTGCGCAAACCGGCTCGACGGAACCACAGCTGGAGGCTCGGGAGCCCACGGCAATCGCCTGTGGCAACAACGACCATCAGTCTTGCAACACCCACACGAATCTAGATTCCTGGATTCCTTTGGCGATCACTGACCCGCGCCCTTGGCCCCGGGGTCAGACGTCGATCGCGGCACCCACGCGAATCTAGATTCCTGGATTCTGATAACTGGCGCATGCCCTGGCACTCGCCTCCCGAAACCCTCGGCTTGCAAAACACCCGCCCGGCATCGACCACGCGAATCTAGATTCCTGGATTCCAGGGGGTGCTGGCTTCACCCCTCCCGCCCGGTCTGTCTGCTCGTCTTAAGGACGCGATGTTCCCGCGCACATGCCATTGGCGTGTCCTTGAGACTGGGCGGAACCCTCGGCCAAACGGCCAAATCGCGCCCTGCCGCTCCCCGGCGCTCTTCCCCTCAAACCGGCGGCTGGAGGCTGCTGCCTGGAAGCGATATTCGTGCCCGGCGCGCCCTGCCCGGCGACGGCCCTCACACTTTCGCCAAAGCGTGCCGCCGATCGGGCCGACCTGCGCTAATGCCCGGCAAGCGCGTCTTCCAGCACCGCGCGCACCAGATCGAGATCGACGTTCTCGGCCACGAAAGCCGCGCCGATCCCGCGGGCCAGAACGAACCGCACGCGCCCGGCCTCGACCTTCTTGTCCTGCGCCATCAGCGCCATGAGCCCCTCGGCCCCCGGCAGATGGTCGCGCAGTTCCGAAAGGTCGCGCTTCATGCCCATTGCCGCCAGATGCGCCCGGAACCGCGAAGGCTCCTCCTGGCTCATCAGCCCCATGCGTGCCGAGGTCTCGAAGGCCAGCGCGCAGCCGATGGCCACGCCTTCGCCGTGCAGAAGCCGGCTCGAATAGCCCGTTGCCGCTTCCAGCGCGTGGCCGAACGTGTGCCCGAGGTTGAGCAGCGCCCGCTCGCCGGCCTCGGTCTCGTCGCGCGCAACGATCCCCGCTTTCATCTCCACCGAGCGGCGCACCGCCTCCTGTCGCAGCGCCGCATCGCCCGCCGCCAGCGCCGGCCCGTTCTTCTCGAGCCACTCGAAGAAGGCCAGACTGCCCAGCCCGCCATACTTGACCACCTCGCCATAGCCGGAGAGGAAATCGCGCGGCGCAAGGGTCTCGAGCACGTCGATATCGGCCAGCACAAGGCTGGGCTGGTGGAAGGCGCCGACGAGGTTCTTGCCGTGGGGGGAGTTGATGCCGGTCTTGCCGCCGACCGAACTGTCGACCTGGGCAAGCAGCGTTGTCGGGATCTGCACGAAGCGCACCCCCCGGCGCAAAATCGCCGCGGCAAAGCCGGCAAGATCGCCGATCACGCCGCCGCCGAAGGCGATCACCACGTCGCGCCGCTCGACCTTCCGCTCGAGCAGCCATTCGACGGTTTCCTCCAGATGCGTCCAGCTTTTCGTGCCCTCGCCCGGCGGCAACACCAGCGCCTCGGACTCGATCCCCGCCTCGGCGAGCCCGGCCTTCAGAGCGGCAAGGTGCAGCCCGGCCACCCGCTCTTCGGTGACGATCGCCACCCGGGGGCGGGGCAGCAGCGGGGCGATCTCGGCGCCGGCACGCCCGATCAGCCCGCGCCCGATCCGCACGTCGTAGGCCCGCGCCCCGAGCTCCACCCGCACCACGTCAACAGCCGTCATTCCGCCACGTCCTCGATCACGTCCGGGCGCGTCCTGAGCACCCGCAAAACCTGCCTTGCCATGTCGCCCAGCGTATAGGCCGGGTGGGCATCGACCACCAGATCGGCAAGGGCATAGATGCCCGTGCGCTGTTCGTAAAGCGCCGTCAGCGTGCCCTTCGGGTCGGGCGTGCGCAGCAGCGGGCGGGTGGACTTGTGGCGCACCCGCTCCCACAGAAGCTCCAGATCGGCCCGCAGCCAGACCGAGACGCCCTGCTCATGGATCATCCGGCGGTTCGCCTCGGCAAGGAAGGCGCCGCCGCCGGTGGAGATCACGCAGGGCCCGGTGGCCAGCAGCCGCGCCAGCACTTCCGATTCGCGCGCCCGGAAGAAATCCTCGCCGTCGCGGGCGAAGACCTCGGCAATGGTCATCGCCGCCGCGCGCTCGATCTCGTGGTCGCTGTCGAGAAAGGGCACGGCGAGCATCTGGGCAAGGGTCCGCCCGACGGCCGATTTGCCGGCCCCCATCATTCCCACCAGAACGATCGGTTTTTTCGTCTTCAGTGCCAATGCGGCAAGGCCTCGCCGAAAAATTCTCACGCCCGTCAATGGCGTGACCTTCGCAACCATGGCATATAGGAATGGCACGGCTTGTAAAACCTGCGAAACGCGAGGACGGGGCGATGATCCGGCGGCTGCTGAAATTTCTGTTCGTTCTGATCGTGCTCGGGGCGATCGGGCTGGTGGGCTATGCCTATCTGGGCGATCTCGCCCCGGAACCGGCGGAGCGGTCGATGACGGTGACGCTGAATGCCGGTTAGGGCGGCGGCCGGGGCGCTTCTGGCCCTGCTGCTCGCCGCGGCGCCGGCGGGCGCCGAAACCGACGGGGCGCCGCTCTCGGCCATCGACTGGCTGTCGAACTCGGTGCGCACCCCGCCCGAGCCGCCGGCCCGCGCCACTGTTGCCGAAC
>RFKM01000029.1 GCA_003694465.1 Alphaproteobacteria bacterium | reverse complement strand
TCTGGGCCATGGGCGAGGTCGGTCTGCTCCAGCGCCCGCTGGTGGCGCTGGTCGGGGCGCGCAATGCCTCCTCTCTCGGCCTGCGCATGGCGCGCAAACTGGCCCGAGAGCTTGGCGAAGCCGGTTTTGTGGTGGTCTCGGGCCTTGCCCGGGGCATCGATACCGCCGCCCACGAGGCCAGTCTCGAGACCGGCACGATCGCGGTCATGGCCGGCGGGGTCGATGTCATCTACCCGCCCGAAAACGCGCCTCTTGCCGGGCGCATCGCGCGCGAAGGCGGGCTGCGCCTGTCCGAGGCGGCGATGGGCCTGCAGCCGCAAGCGCGCCATTTCCCGCAGCGCAACCGTATCGTCGCGGGGCTCGCGCGGGCCGTCGTGGTGGTCGAGGCGGCGGCGCGCTCGGGCTCGCTGATCACTGCGCGCCTCGCGCTCGACCAGGGGCGCGAAGTGATGGCCGTTCCGGGCCATCCGTTCGACGCGCGCGCCTCCGGGGGCAACATGCTGATTCGCGATGGCGCGACCCTCGTGCGCGGCGCTGATGACGTGATTGCCGCGATCGGCGAGGCCAGCGCCAGCGTCGACGCTCACCCCCGACCTGTGACCGCCGCGCCAGACACGCGCGAGGCCGCCCGGGACCGCGCGGCGCGCGGCTTCGGCGAGGCCGCCTCCGGCGCCGAAGCACCCACCCCACGGCCCGGTGCCGACCGCCGCAGCCGCGCCGAAACCTTCGCCCTGCACCAGCAGATTCTCGACCGTCTCGCCGCCCACCCGCTGGCCGAAGACCAGCTGATCCGCGATCTTGCCGTGCCGGCGGCAACCCTCGCCCCGCATCTGCTCGAGCTTGAACTCGAAGGCCGGATCGAGCGCGGCACCGGCGGATTGATCAACCGGGCCGACTGACGGGCCAAAGGTCTGATGCGCCGCCTCCTTGCCTCCGGGGCAAGAAGCCGGAGCTTCGCGGCGCGCAAGGGATCGCGGCGCTCCCTTTCACCAAGGCACTTTCAGGCCACGCATCGCCGTAAAAGGCCCGGCGGCACGAAATCGGATGCCGTGCAGGTGTCCGCGCCGCCTCCCATGGTGCATCTCGAGCCGCCCGCGACGTCGCGCTTCGCCAAGCCATCCCGCCCGCGTCCGCCTGCCGCTCGCACGAAAATTCGCCGCCATTGACATTCCCCCGCTTCGGCACCCATCTAACGCCCCCGAGGCCCCAGCGCCCGAGTCGAAAGGAATTTCATGCCCGTCGTCGTTGTCGAAAGCCCGGCCAAAGCCAAGACCATCAACAAGTATCTCGGCCCCGGCTACACGGTGCTCGCCTCCTACGGGCATGTGCGCGACCTGCCGGCGAAAGACGGCTCGGTCGATCCCGAGCACGATTTCGCCATGAAATGGGAGGTCAGCCCCGACAGCCGCAAGCACATCCGCGAGATCGCCGAGGCGCTGGCGAAGGACAACGCCCTGATCCTCGCCACCGACCCCGACCGCGAGGGCGAGGCGATCTCCTGGCACCTCGAGGAGACCCTGCGCAAGCGCCGGGCGATCAAGAAGGACACGCCGGTCAGCCGCGTCGTCTTCAACGCCATCACCAAATCGGCCGTCACCGAGGCGATGCAACACCCGCGTCAGGTCGACGGGCCGCTGGTCGATGCCTACCTCGCGCGCCGGGCGCTCGACTATCTCGTCGGCTTCAACCTCTCGCCGGTGCTCTGGCGCAAGCTGCCCGGGGCGCGCTCGGCGGGCCGGGTGCAGTCGGTCTGCCTGCGGCTGATCGTCGAGCGCGAGATGGAGATCGAGGCCTTCAAGCCGCGCGAATACTGGACCGTCACCGCCGAGCTGGAAACGCCCCGCGGGCAGCGGTTCACCGCCCGGCTGGTCAGCCTCGGCGGGCGCCGGCTCGAGCGCTTCGACATCCCCAACCGGACCGAGGCCGAGCTTGCCGCCCAGGCCATCGCCTCGCGCGATCTGGCGGTCACGGCCGTCGAGGCGAAACCGGCCAGCCGCAACCCCTCGGCCCCGTTCATGACCTCGACCCTGCAGCAGGAGGCCAGCCGCAAGTTCGGCTTCGGCGCCCGCCAGACGATGAACGCCGCCCAGCGTCTCTACGAGGCCGGCTACATCACCTACATGCGGACCGACGGCATCGACATGGCCCCCGAGGCCGTCGCCGCCGCCCGCGCCGAGATCGAGCGCCGCTTCGGCAAGGATTACGTCCCCGCCAGCCCGCGCCTTTACAAGAACAAGGCCAAGAACGCGCAGGAAGCCCACGAGTGCATCCGCCCCACCGACATGAGCCTCGACGCCGGCCAGCTGGGCAAGCTCGAGCCCGACCAGCGCAAGCTCTACGACCTGATCTGGAAGCGCACCCTCGCTTGCCAGATGGAAAGCGCCCGCCTCGAGCGCACCGCCGTCGAGATCGGCGCGCCCGACGGGCAGGTGGGGCTGCGCGCCACCGGGCAGGTGGTGCTGTTCGACGGTTTCATGAAGGTCTACGAGGAAGGGCGCGACGATGACGCCCCCGCCGCGGCCGCCGGCGCCGATGCCGAGGCGCCCGAGGCCGAAGACGGCGGCCGGCTGCCGCAGATGAGCGAAGGCGAGCGCCTCACGCGCCGCGCCGTCACCCCCGAGCAGCATTTCACCCAGCCGCCCCCGCGCTACACCGAGGCCAGCCTCGTCAAACGGATGGAAGAGCTCGGCATCGGCCGGCCCTCCACCTATGCCTCGATCGTCACCACGATCCAGGAGCGCGGCTATGTGCGCAAGGAGAAGAACCGCCTCATTCCCGAGGACAAGGGGCGGATCGTCACCATCTTCCTGCTCAACTTCTTCCGCAAATACGTCGGCTACGAATTCACCGCCGATCTCGAGGAACAGCTCGACGCGATTTCGGCCGGCGAACTCGACTACAAGGAGGTGCTCTCGCGCTTCTGGCGCGATTTCTCGGCCGCCATCGCCGAAACCTCCGAATTGCGCATTTCCGAGGTGCTCGACCGGCTCGACGAGGCGCTCGCCCCGCAGCTCTACCCGCCACGCGAAGACGGTGCCGACCCGCGCGCCTGCCCGCTCTGCGGCACCGGGCGGCTGCACCTGAAAACCTCGCGCACCGGCGGCTTCATCGGCTGCTCGAACTACCCCGAATGCCGCTACACCCGCCCGATCGGCGGCGGCGAAGAGCAGAACGGTGACCGGGTGCTCGGCGAAGTCGACGGCGAGGAGATCACCCTGCGCTCCGGCCGCTTCGGCCCCTATGTTCAGCGCGGCGAGGCCACGGCCGAGAACCCGAAACCGCCGCGCGCCTCGCTGCCGAAGGGCTGGTCGCCCGAGGCGATGGACCTCGAGAAGGCGCTGCGCCTGCTCAGCCTGCCGCGCGAAGTGGGCAAGCACCCGGAAGACGGCCAGCCGATCCTGGCCAATTTCGGCCGCTTCGGCCCCTATCTGATGCACCAGAAGCCCGACGAGGCCAAGCCGGTCTATGCCAATCTGAAAAACCCCGACGACGTTTTCGAGATCGGCATGAACCGGGCGGTGGAGCTTCTGGCCGAGAAGCGGGCAAACCCCGGGCGCGGGCGCGGCAGCACCGCCAAGCCCCTGCGCGAACTGGGCGAGCACCCCGAGAAGGGCGGCGCGGTCAACGTCATGGACGGGCGCTATGGCCCCTATGTGAAATGGGAAAAGGTCAACGCCACCCTGCCCAAGGACATGGACCCGGCGACCATCACCCTCGAACAGGCCGTGGC
>RFKM01000239.1 GCA_003694465.1 Alphaproteobacteria bacterium | reverse complement strand
GTTCCGTCGAGCTGATCGCGGCGCTGGCCGATACCGGGCGCTTCACGATCCGCGTCGGCGCCTATCCCGACCGGCACCCCGAGGCCGCCTCGGACGATGCCGACATCGCGTGGCTCAAGCGCAAGGTCGAGGCCGGGGCGGCTTCGGCGATCACCCAGTTCTTCTTCGAGGCCGAAACCTTTTTCCGTTTCCGCGACCGCGCCGAGAAGGCCGGCATCGACGTGCCGATCATTCCCGGCATCCTGCCGATCGAGAACTGGGCCGGGGTGAAGCGCTTTGCCGCCCGCTGCGGCGCGCGCGTGCCCGGCTGGCTTGACGAGGCCTTCGAAAAGGCGATTCGCGACGGGCGCGAAGAGCTGCTTTCGGTTGCGGTGGCAACGGAGTTGTGCGCCGATCTCGTCGAGGGCGGGGTGGAAGACCTGCATTTCTACACCCTCAACAAGCCGGGCCTGAGCCGCGACATTGCCCACGCGCTGGGGGTCACGCCGCGCCTCGCGCTGCGCAACGTCGCCTGAGAAGAAACTTGTCTCTCGTTGGCGCCAACAGGCATTGAACCTCCCGTCGCGCGGGCCTAGCCTGCCCCGATAACGCTCGATCGGGAGGGACGACGATGAGCAACTTTCTTGAGGACGTGAACGCGATGTTCGATCGGGCGGCGGCCACGCTCGATCTGCCCGAGGGCGTCGCCGAGAAGATCAAGGTGTGCAACGCCACCTACGTGACGCGCTTCGGGGTGCGCCTGCGCGGGCGGATGTATACCTTCACCGGCTGGCGCGCCGTGCATTCCACCCATTCCAACCCGGCCAAGGGCGGGATCCGCTACGCCCCCGACGCCGATCAGGACGAGGTCGAGGCGCTGGCGGCGCTGATGACCTACAAGTGTTCGCTGCTGGGGCTGCCCTTCGGCGGCTCGAAGGGGGCGCTGGAGATCGACCCGCGGGAGTGGGAAGAGCACGAGCTCGAGAAGATCACCCGCCGCTTCGCGCAGGAGCTGATCCGCCACGGCTTCCTGCATTCGGGGATGAACGTGCCGGCCCCCGACATGGGCACCAACGAGCTGACGATGATGTGGATCGCCGACGAATACCGGCGCCTGCGCCCCGAAGACATCAACGGCATGGCCTGTGTCACCGGCAAGCCGCTGGGCGGGCACGGGATCGAGGGGCGCATCGAGGCAACGGGGCGCGGCGTGCAATACGCGGTGCAATCCTTCTTCGAAACCGGCGTTGATGCCGAGAAGGCCGGCTTTGCCGGGAACGATCTCGGCGGGCGCCGGGTGGTGGTGCAGGGGCTGGGCAACGTCGGCTACCACGCGGCGAAGTTCCTCTCCGAGGAAGACCGCTGCAAGGTCGTCACGGTGATCGAGCGCGACGGCGCCATCCGCAACCCCGCCGGGCTCGACATCGAGGCGCTGAAGGCCCACGTCACCGCCACCGGCGGCGTGGCGGGCTTTGCCGGCGGCACCCATGACCCGGACGGCGCCGCGGCGCTCGAGGACGATTGCGACATTCTCATCCCCGCCGCGCGCGAGAGCGTGCTCCACGAGGGCAATGCCGGGCGCATCCGCGCGGCGCTGATCGTCGAGGCGGCGAACGGGCCCACCACCTTTGCCGCCGACCGCATCCTGCGCGAGCGTGGCAAGGTGATCCTGCCCGATCTCTACACCAATGCCGGCGGCGTGGTGGTGAGCTATTTCGAATGGGTCAAGAACCTCACCCACATGCCCTTCGGCCTGATGGAGCGGCGCCACGAGGAGCAGGGCCACCGCCAGCTGGCGCGCTCGCTCGAGGCGATGACGGGGCGGGCCTTCCCGGTCGAGACCGAGGGCGAATTCCTGCGCGGGGCGTCGGAGATCGACCTCGTGCGTTCGGGGCTCGACGACCTCATGCGCTCGACCTATGCCGAGATGTCGCG
Source organism: Alphaproteobacteria bacterium (assembly GCA_003694465.1). Lineage (GTDB taxonomy): Bacteria > Pseudomonadota > Alphaproteobacteria > Rhodobacterales > Rhodobacteraceae > RFKM01. The sequence continues at coordinate 1,528 of RFKM01000239.1, read as the reverse complement.
GCGCTGGAACGACCCGGACAACCCCGCCGACGACCTGCGCACCGCCGCCTTCCAGATGGCGCTCGACCGGATCGCCGAGGCCTACCGGGCCATCGGCCTCTGAGCCCGCGGCCTCGGGGTGTGGCCGGCCGGGCCGCCCCCGGTCCCGCCCGCCGGGCTCAGCCGAGCAGGCGCATCAGCCAGCCGATGAGCCGCCGCTTGCCGGCGGTGTAGGGCGGGAACAGCCATGGCAGCGGCGAAAAGCGGTTCTCGAGCACGGCGCGCTCGTGGCTGAAGGCGCGAAAGCCCGCCTCGCCCCGGCTGGCGCCGAAGCCCGACATGCCGACGCCGCCGAAGGGCAGATGCGGGTGGGCGGCCTGTTGCAGGGTGATGTTGACGCCGACCCCGCCCGAGCTGGTGGCGCGCCTCACCCGGTCGATCAGGGCGCGGTCACGCTCGAAGATGTAAAGCGCCAGCGGTTTCGGCCCGGCGTTGATGCGGTCGATCACCGCGTCGATGTCGGAAAAGCGGTGGATCGGCAGGATCGGGCCGAAGATCTCTTCGCGCCCGAGGCCGGTCTCGGGGCCGACCCCCTCGATCAGCGTCGGCGGGATGACGCGCCCCGCCCCCCGCCCGCCTTCAAGGCGCCGGGCGCCGTGGGCTTCGGCCTCGGCGAGCAGGGCGCGCAGGCGCTCGGCATGGCGTGGCGAGATGATCCGTGCGAGCTGCCGGCTGCCTTCCGCGCCGCCATAGGCCCGCGCGATGCGCGCGCGCAGGGCCTCGAAGAAGGGCGCGTGCAGGCTTTCGTGGACGAAGAGGTGATCGGGGGCGACGCAGGTTTGCCCGGCGTTGACGAATTTGCCAAAGGCCACCCAGTCGGCGGCGCGGGCGATGTCGGCCCCGGGCCCGACGATGGCCGGCGACTTGCCGCCGAGCTCCAGCGTCACCGAGGCGTGAACCTTCGCCGCCGCTTCCATCACCAGCGCGCCGACCCGGGGGCTGCCGGTGAAGAAGACGTGGTCGAAGGGCAGGGCGAGCAGCGCCCGGGCGGTGTCGGCATCGCCCTGCACGACGGCGACCAGATCGGGCGGGAAGGTCTCGGCCACCAGCCGGGCGATGAGGGCGGCGGTGGCCGGGGCGAGTTCGGACGGCTTGAGCACCGCGCCATTGCCGGCGGCCAGTGCCGCGACCAGCGGCGAGAGGGTGAGCAGAAGCGGGTAGTTCCACGGCGCGAGAATGAGGGCGGTGCCGCGTGGCTCGGGGGCAAGGCGCGCGCGGGTGCCGAAGCCCGAGAGCCCGGCGCGCACCCGGCGCGGGCGCATCCAGCGGGCGAGATTGCGCCGCACGACGGCGATCTCGTCGAGCAGCGGCAGAAGCTCGGTGAGCAGCACTTCCGCCGGGGGCTTGCCGAAATCGTCGGCCAGCGCCGCGATCACCTCGGCCTCGGCGGCGCGCAGGGCCTTCGCAAGGCGCCCGAGCGCCGCCCGGCGCTCGGCGAGCCCGAAACTCAGCCGCCTTTCCGCGTTCCCGGCGCGGATGCGGGCGAAGG
>RFKM01000028.1 GCA_003694465.1 Alphaproteobacteria bacterium | reverse complement strand
TTCCTTGTTGGCGGTGCCGTCAAGCTCGATCATCGCCGCGTCGATGGCTTCCTGCTCGGTGGCGTCAAAGCCCACCAGCGCCTCGGCGATCTCGCCGTTCACCGAGTCGACCGCCCCGAGCACGCCCTTGCCGCCGTAGCGGGTCTTGTCGCCGTCGCGCTTCTCGTGGGCCTCGTGGGCGCCGGTCGAGGCGCCCGAGGGCACCGCCGCCCGGCCCATGGTGCCGTCTTCGAGAGTCACGTCGACCTCGACCGTCGGGTTGCCGCGGCTGTCGAGAATTTCGCGGGCGGTGATGTCGATGATGGTGCTCATGGTGGCCTCTCCGGCTTGGATGAAATCTCACGCCTGCCTTCTAGCGCGCGCCGCCGGGCTTTGGAAGGGGCGATTCGCTGCGGTGCGGCGCTCGCGCCAGAGGGCATAGAGCCCTGCGCCGACGACGATGGCCGAGCCGATCAGCATCGGCGCGTCGGGGCGCTCGGAAAACACCAGCCAGCCCAGCCCGATGCCATAGACGAGACGGATGTAGCGAAACGGCGTCACGAAGGCGACCTCGCCGAGCTGCATCGCCAGCGTCAGCGCGTAATAGCCCAGCATCGCCAGCCCCACCGCGCCGCCGAGCATCAGCGCCTCGGTCCCGCTCGGGCGCACCGGCCCGCCCGAAAGCGCCAGCATCGCCAGACCCACCGGGATGATCGCCATGAAACCCCAGGCCGAGAGCTGCAGCGGGTGCGCCTCGGGCGGGCAGGCGCGGATGGCAAGATCGCGCCCCGAAAGGGCGAGGGCGGCGAGCACGCTCACCAGCGCCGCCGGCTCGAACCCCTCGAAGCCCGGGCGCAGGATGATCAGCACCCCGGCAAGGCCGACGGCGATCGCCGCCCAGCGCCGCCAGCCGACCCGGGCGCCAAGGAAGACGATCGCCCCGAGGGTCACGAACAGGGGGGTGGCCTGAAAGATCGCCGAATTGAGCGAGAGCGGGATCAGCGCCAGCGCGGTGACGAAACTCGCCGTGCCGAGCATCTCGAAGAGGTTGCGCAGCATCACCGCGCGGTGGAAGACCAGCCGCGAGGTGAGGCAATGGCCCTGCCGGTTGGCCAGAAGGCCGAAGGCCAGCGCCCCGCCGCAGCCCAGAAACAGCAGCACCTCGCCCATCGGGATGCGCCCGGCGACGCTCTTGACCAGCGCGTCTTCGAGGGCGAAGCCGGCCATCGAGAGCATCATCAGGAGCGCGCCGCGCAGGTTTTCCATCACCGGCCTCCCCGCCGCCCGCGCGCCGCCCCGGCTCACGCGCCGGCGCCGTCGTCGACGATTTCGAAATCGTGGGTGATGGTGGCGCTGCGGGCCAGCATCGCCGAGGCCGAGCAATACTTGTCGACCGAAAGCGAGATCGCCCGCTCGACCTTCGCCGGGTTCACGCCCCGGCCCCGGACGACGAAATGCATGTGGATGCGGGTAAACACCTTCGGGTCGGTTTCGGCGCGGTCGGCATCGAGCTCGACCTCGACCGAGGCGACCGGCTCGCGCCCCTTCTCGAGGATCGAGACCACGTCCCATGCCGAGCAGCCGCCGGTGCCGATCAGCACCAGTTCCATCGGGCTCGGCCCCGGTTTCGGCCCGGCCTCGCTGGCGGTGCCAAAGACGATCTTGTGCCCCGATTCCGCCTCGCCGACGAAGGTCCGGTCTTCGACCCATTTCACCCGAACGTCCATGAGCGCCTCCGTTGATGCCCTCTTCCGCTTAGGGCGGCGGCGCGGGCATGGCAAGCCCCGCCGCGGCGAACCGGGCGGGGCTTCGGGTCGGGGGACGCGGCGCCTCAGCCGTCGAGGCCGAAGCGCGCGCGGATGCCGGCCATGAAGGTGGCGTCGTCCAGCGCCTTGCGGTTCTTCATGTATTCGGCGGCATCCTCGCCGGCGGTGTAGCGCAGGGTGTCGGTGCCATCGGTGGCGGCGGTCCAGATCACGTCGGCCACGACCTCCGGCGGCGAGCCATCGTTTTCGCCCTGCCGCGACTGGAACGAGGCGAGCACCTTTCCGATCGTCGGCTGATACTCGGCGAGGCTTTCGTCGTTGACGAAATCGAGGCTGCGGCCGGAAAAATCGGTGCGGATCGCCCCGGGCTCGACGATCTTCACGCCGATTCCCAGCGGCGCCAGCTCGAAAGTGAGGGCCTCGCTCAGCCCTTCGACGGCGAATTTCGTGGCGTGGTAGAGGCTGAAGAGCGGCAGGGTCATGCGCCCGCCCACCGACGAGATGTTGACGATCACGCCCGACCGGGCGGCCCGCATGTGTGGCAGCACGGCGCGGGTCACGTCGATCAGGCCGATCAGGTTGGTGTCGATCTGGCGGCGGATGCGCTCGGGCGGGAAGGCCTCGAGCGGCCCGGCGGCGCCGTAGCCCGCGTTGTTCACCAGCACGTCGATGGCGCCGAACCGTTCGATGGCCGCGGCGACGGCGGCCTCGATGCTGTCGGCGTCGGTGACGTCAAGCCGGGTCACCAGAACGTTGTCGAGCGCGGCAAGATCGGCGCCATCGTCCGGGTTGCGCATGGTGGCGACGACGTTCCAGCCTTCGGCCTGGAAGCGTTGCGCCGTGGCGCGGCCGATGCCGGTCGAGGCGCCGGTGATCAGGGCGGTCTTGGTCATGGATAGTCCTTTTCGTGCAGGTAGATAGGGATTGTTGTTCATGTTTTGAATGAAGTCATCCGATGGCCCGCCGGATCACCCATTCCCAGGCGCCGTCGCCCAGCCATTTGCGGATGAAGATGGCGGGTTTGGCGCCGAAGCCCTTGACATAGCGGCGCTTCGGCCGCGGGTCTGTCGCCGCCTTGAGAAACACCGCCGCGAGGACCTCGGGGGCAGTGCCGCGCGGGTTGCGGTCGTAGCCGTCCATCGCCTTCAGGATCGGGTCGATCTGCGCCTTGTAGGCGCTTGTCGGGTAAAGCTTTTTCAGCCGGTCGGCGACGATGTTGCCCCAGGCGGTGCGGATGCCGCCGGGCTCGATGATCGAGACATGGATGCCGAAGGGCGCGAGCTCGAGGCGCAGGCTGTCGGAGAGGGCCTCGAGGGCGTGCTTGGTGGCGTGATACCACGCCCCCATCGGCATGAAGACCTTGCCGCCCATGGAAGAGACGTTGATGATCCGCCCCGAGCCTTGCGCGCGCATGTGCGGCAGAACCCTCTGCGTCAGCTCGGCAAGGCCGAAGAGGTTGACCTCGAACTGGTAGCGCGCCTCGTCGATCGGCACCTCCTCGACCGGGCCGTAGAGGCCGAAGCCGGCGTTGTTGATGAGCACGTCGATGCGGCCCTCCTCGGCGAGGATCTGCTCGACCACCCGGGCGGTGTCTTCGGGGCGGGTGATGTCCATGGCGACGGGGCGCACGCCATGCGGCTTGAGGTCTTCCATCCGCTCGAGGCGGCGGGCGGCGGCGTAGACCGTCCAGCCTTCGCGCGCAAAGAGCTTGGCGGCCTCGTATCCCATCCCCGCCGAGGCGCCGGTGATCAGGGCGACTTTCGACATTCTAGCAACCTTTCTCTTGGTTTTCGCGGCCGCGCGGGCCATATATGACTTGCGGTCAGTTATCTAATGACCGGCGGTCATTTATCAAGGGGAATCTGCCGCATTGGCGCGAGAATTCACCATGGCGTTGAAAGACAACAGGAAACGCGCCCGCTCCGAGGCGGAGAAGGAAGCCCGAATGCAGGCGATCCTGGCCGCCGCGCGCGACATGATCGGCGAATCGGGCTTCGACGGGGTGACCATGGCGGGGCTTGCGCGGCGCGCGGGGCTCGCCAAGGGCACGCTCTATCTCTACGTGCGCACGAAGGAGGAATTGTTCCTTGCCCTGTTCGTGGCGGCGATGGAAGACTTCCTCGTGCGTTTCGAGGCCGAGGCGCGGGCCGAGACCCTTGTCGAAGACCTCACGCGCCTCGCCCGCGAGGTGCCGCTGTTCCTGCCGCTCTATGCCCGGCTGACGGCCGTGATCGAGGTGGCGGTGAGCGGCGCGGCGCTGTTTGCGGCAAAGCGCCGGATCGGAGCGTTGAGCGCGCGGTTCATCGCCCATCTGGCGCGGCTGAGCGGGGCGGACGAGGGCCGTGCCGCCGAGGTCGGGCAGGCCTTGATGCTGACGATGCAGGGGGCGGCGCAGTTTGACATCACCGCCCGGCGGCCGCAGG
>RFKM01000238.1 GCA_003694465.1 Alphaproteobacteria bacterium | reverse complement strand
CTTCGCCTATGTTCCGGCCGAAACGGGAGGGGCACGCCGTGACCGAAGAGCAGATCGTCGAAGCACATCCCGAAGAGGGCGACTACGGGCTTGACCGCAGCGTGCTCCAGCAGGTTCTGGAGGCGGTCGAAACACGCGACGCCGCCCGTCTGGCCGCCATCCTCGAGCCTTTGCACGGCGCCGACATCGCCGACCTGCTCGAACAGGTCGACGATGACACGCGCCTCGAGATCGTGCGCCTCTACGGGCGCGAATTCGACGGCGAGATCCTTTCGGAACTTGACGAGGGCATCCGCGAGGAGGTGATCGGGGCACTTCAGCCGGACGTGCTCAACGACGCGGTGCGCGAGCTGGAAACCGACGACGTGGTCGATCTCGTCGAAGATCTCGACGACGCACAGCGCACCGCCATTCTCGATGCCCTTGAAGCGGGAGACCGCGTTGCCGTCGAGAAATCGCTGACCTATCCGGAAGGGACCGCCGGCCGCCTCATGCAGCGCGAGATGGTGGTCGCCCCGGAGCACTGGACCGTCGGGCAGGCCATCGACGACCTGCGCGCGCGCGACGATCTGCCCGAGCAGTTCTACCATGTGATCCTGGTCGATCCGCGGATGCGGCCGACCGGCTATGTGACGCTGGGCCGGCTGATGTCTTCGCCGCGCTCGACGCCGCTGGCCGAGATCACCGAGGACAGTTTCCGCAAGATCCCGGTGATGCAGGACGTGGCCGACGTCGCCTATGCCTTCAACCAGTATCACCTGATCACCGCCCCGGTGGTCGACGAGGACGACCGGCTGATCGGCGTCATCACCATCGACGACGCGATGGCGATTCTGGACGAGGAGCACGAGGAAGACATCCTGCGTCTCGCCGGGGTCGGCGACGAGAGCGCGATTTCCGACGGCGTGGTCGAGACCACCCGCTACCGGGTGCCCTGGCTGGCGGTGAACCTCGTCACCGCGATCCTCGCCTCGCTGGTGATCGCGCAGTTCGAAGACACGATCTCGGGCTATGTCGCGCTGGCGGTGCTGATGCCGATCGTCGCTTCGATGGGGGGCAACGCCGGCACACAGGCGTTGACCGTCGCCGTGCGGGCCCTCGCCACGCGCGACCTCACCGCGGCCAACCTGTGGCGGGTGATTCGCCGCGAGGTGCTGGTGGGGCTGCTCAACGGCGTGACCTTTGCCGTCGTCATGGGGCTGATCGGCTGGCTCTGGTTCGGCGCGCCGCTGCTCGGGGCGGTGATCGCGGCGGCCATGATCATCAACCTCGTCGTCGCGGGCCTTGCCGGGGTCGGGGTTCCGGTGCTGCTCGAAAAGGCCGGGGTCGACCCGGCGCTGGCCTCGGGTGCCTTCGTGACCACGGTGACCGACGTGGTCGGCTTCTTCGCCTTCCTCGGCCTCGCCTCGGCGGTGCTGCTGTGAGCGGGCTGGACGAGATCAAGGCGGCGGCGCGCAAGGCCGCCTTCGCGCGCCGGGCCGAGGCGCATGGGCGCGGGCTCGATGCCGCCGCGCAAGAGCGGCTTTCGGCTCTGCTGGCGCCCTATCGCGGCCGGCCGCTGGCCGGGTTCATGCCGATCCGAACCGAGATCAACCCGCTGCCGGTGATGGCCGATTTCGCCGCGGCGGGAAAGGTCGGGGTGCCGGTGGTCGAGGGCGCCGGCAAGCCGCTGAGCTTTCGCCGCTGGCGCCCGGGCACGACGATGGTGCCCGGCCCGTTCGGGGCGCTGGTGCCGGAAACCGGCGGCGAGGTGATCCCGGAAGTGCTGATCGTGCCGCTGGTGGCCTTCGACCGGGCCGGCGGGCGGCTGGGCTACGGCGGCGGCTTCTATGACCGCACGCTCGAGCTGCTGCGCGCCGCCGGGCCGGTCTTCGCCGTCGGCTTCGCCTATGCGGCGCAGGAGGCCGAAAGCCTGCCGCTCGAGCCCACCGACCAGCCCCTCGACGCCATCGTCACCGAGGCCGAGACGCTGGTCTTCTGAGCGGGGGCGTCAGAGGATCTTCAGCCCGGCTTCCTTGGCGTCCTTCAGGAAGGCGGCAAGGCCCTTGTCGGTCAGCGGGTGGGCGGCCATCGCCTTGATCACCGCCGGCGGCGCGGTCATCACGTCGGCACCGATCAGCGCGGCGGCCTTGGCATGGTTGACGGAGCGGATCGAGGCGGCAAGGATCTGCGTCTCGAACCCGTAATTGTCGTAGATCTGGCGAATCTCCGAGATCAGTTCCATGCCGTCGAGCGAGATATCGTCGAGCCGCCCGACGAAGGGCGAAATGAACGTGGCCCCGGCCTTGGCGGCCAGCAGCGCCTGATTGGCGGAGAAACAGAGCGTGACGTTGACCATCTTGCCTTCGCCCGTGAGCACCTTGCAGGCCTTCAGCCCGTCGAGGGTCAGCGGCACCTTCACGGCGATGTTCGGGGCGATCTCGGCCAGCTTGCGGCCCTCCTCGATCATCGCCCCGGCCTCGGTGGCGATCACCTCGGCCGAAACCGGCCCGTCGATGAACGAGCAGATCTCCCGCGTCACCTCGACGATGTCGCGCCCCGACTTCTTGACGAGCGAGGGGTTGGTGGTCACGCCGTCGACGAGCCCGAGCTCGTTCAGCTCGCGAATGGCGTCAACATCGGCGGTATCGGCGAAGAATTTCATGGTCCGGTCCTGCGTTTGGGTGCGATCATTTGCCGCCGGTCTACACCAATCGGGCCGGGGTCCGAAAGCCGAAACCGGGGGCGCCCATGGCTGAGCGGGCGTTTTACGATGAAGGCGCGCGTGTCGCCGTGCTGACCACCCAGCCGCTCGACCGGATGCTGACCTACCGGGCGCCGACGGGCGGCTGTTGGCAGGGCGCCTTCGTCGAGGTGCCGCTGGGCCCGCGGCAGGTGTTCGGCGTCGTCTGGGGGGCGGGCGACGCGGGCTTCGATGCGGCCCGGCTTCGGCCCGTCAGCCGGGTGCTCGACCTTGCCCCGATGCGCGCCGAAATGGTCGAATTCCTCACCCGGGTGGGCGACTACACCCTCACCCCGATGCCGCAGATGCTGCGCCTTGCCACCCGCGCGCCCGGGCTCACCGACCCGCCCTCGATGCGCAAGGTCTATCGGCCCGGAAGCACGCGCCCCGAACGCCTGACCGAGGCCCGCGCCCGGGTTCTGGCGGTGCTGGACGAGTTCGGCGGCCTCGCCTTCACCCTGCGCGAACTGGCCGAAATGGCCGGGGTGAGCCCCTCGGTGGTCAAGGGGCTGGTCAAGCTCGGGGCGGTGCGCGAAGAGGAAACCCCGCGCGATCTGCCCTATCCCGCGCTCAACCCCGAAGCCCCGGGCAAGGCGCTGACCGAAGAGCAGGCCCGCGCCGCGCAGACCCTGCGCGCGGGGGTGCGCTCGGGGCGCTATGGGGCGACGCTCCTGCGCGGGGTCACCGGCTCGGGCAAGACCGAAGTCTACATGGAGGCGGTGGCCGAATGTCTGCGCGCCGGCCGGCAGGCGCTGGTGCTGCTGCCCGAAATCGCCCTCACCGCCGAGTTCATCGCCCGGGTCGAGGCGCGCTTCGGCGCCCGCCCCGCCGAATGGCACTCGGGCGTGACCATGACCGAGCGCCGCCGGCTCTGGCGGATGGCCGGCGAGGGGCAGGCGCCGCTGGTGGTGGGGGCGCGCTCGGCGCTGTTCCTGCCGTTCCGCGATCTCGGGCTGATCGTCGTCGATGAAGAGCACGACCAGTCCTACAAGCAGGAAGACGGGGTGCTCTATTCGGCGCGCGACATGGCGGTTCTGCGCGCCTCGCTGAACGATGCGCAAGTGGTGCTTGCCTCGGCCACCCCCTCGCTCGAAAGCTGGGCCAATGCCGAGGCGGGGAAATACCAGCGCCTTGATCTGCCCTCGCGCTTCGGGGAAGCGGTTCTGCCCGAGATGCGGGCGATCGACATGCGGGCCGAGAAGCTGCCCGCCGGGCGCTGGATCTCGCCGACGCTCGCGGCCCATGTGCAGGACCGGCTGGACAAGGGCGAGCAGGCGCTCCTGTTTCTCAACCGCCGCGGCTATGCGCCGGTGACCCTGTGCCGGGCCTGCGGGCATCAGATCGGCTGCGATCATTGCGACGCGCGCATGGTCGAACATCGCTTCCTCAAGCGTCTCGTCTGCCACCAGTGCGGCGAGACGAAGCCGATGCCCGAGGCCTGCCCCTCCTGCGGTGCCGAGGGCCGGCTGGCGCCGGTGGGGCCGGGGGTGGAACGGCTGGCCGAGGAAGTTTCCGCCCGCTTTCCCGAGGCGCGGGTGGCGGTGCTGTCGTCCGACCTGTTCTCGACCGCCCGCGCCCTCAAGGACCAGATCGCCCGCATCGCCGCGGGCGGGGCCGATATCGTCATCGGCACCCAGATGGTGGCCAAGGGGCACAACTTCCCGCTGCTCACCCTCGTCGGGGTGATCGACGCCGACCTCGGCCTGCAGGGCTCGGACCTGCGCGCCGCCGAGCGGACCTTCCAGCTCATCCGGCAGGTGGCCGGGCGCGCCGGGCGGGCCGAGCGCCCGGGGCTGGCGCTGCTGCAGACCTTCCAGCCCGAACACCCGGTGATGCGGGCGATCCTTTCGGGCGACGAAGAAGGCTTCTGGCGCGCCGAGGCCGCCGAGCGCCGGGCCGCCGGGGTGCCGCCCTACGGGCGCATGGCCGGCATCGTGGTTTCGGCCTCCAGCGCCGAGGCCGCCTTCGACCTTGCCAACGCGCTGGCCCGCAACACCGCGCCGCTGCGCGCGATCGGAGCGCAGGTCTTCGGGCCGGCACCGGCGCCGATCGCGCGCATCCGGGGCCGGCACCGGGTGCGGCTTCTGGTCAAGGCCGAGAAGACCGCGCCCCTGCAGGCCGCCCTGCGCGCCTGGATCGCGCCTTTCCCACCCCGGGGCGACACCCGCCTGACCATCGACATCGACCCGCAGAGCTTCTACTGAGCCGCGCCATCCGGCCCGCCCCGCCTGCCGCCCTGTGGCGCGCGCGAAAAGGTCAGCGGGCGCGTGTCGTGGCGCCGGATTTCCCCACGCGCCTCGAGATCGAGTTGGACCGTCTTGGCCCACCAGCCCGAGGTCGCCCCGCCGGGAAAGAGGCTTTCGGGCAGCGCCGGGCGCAGCCGCGCCACGATCTCGTCAAAGGGCAGCGGCGCCGCCCCCTCCGGCAAGGCCGCAAGCATCGCCGCGCGCATCGCCCGGTATTTCGCCGCATTTACCCGCGTGCGCCGTCCGGGGGTGTTGACATTGAAGACTTCGACTTTTTCGTCTTTCATGTCGTCTCCTCTTGCCCCGATCATGGCATGAATTGAACATTCCGTCTCGCCAGAGAAGGCGCGCCGGCGTATGGATGACGAATGGCAAGACGAACCCTCAACCTCGAAGAAGCCCGCACCCTGCCGCGCTGGCGCCATCCGGTGATGCTGCTGGCGCTCGTCGCCGCGGCAATGCCGGTGGCCTTTTCCACCTGGTCGGCGCTGCTCAACAACTTTGTCATCGAGATCGGCGGCTTTACGGGCGTCGAGATCGGCTGGCTGCATACGCTGCGCGAAGTGCCGGGCTTTCTCGCCATCGGGGTGATCGTGCTGATCATGTTCGCGCGCGAGCAGACGCTGCTCCTTTTCAACCTTGCCCTGCTCGGCGCGGCGACGGCGCTTACCGCGTGGTTTCCCTCGCTGGGCGGGATTCTGACGATAACCATCCTCAGCTCGATCGGCTTTCACTATTTCGAAACCGTGAACCAGTCGCTGCAACTGCAATGGATCCCCAAGGCCGAGGCGCCGCGCACCATCGGCCGGCTGGTCGCCGTCGGCTCGGGGGCCTCGCTCCTGGCCTACGGGCTTCTGGTGCTGACCTGGAAGACCTTCGATCTCGACTACAACCTCGTCTACATGGTCTCCGGCGGGCTGACCGTCGCCGCCGCGCTCTTCGCCTGGCTCGCCTGGCCCAACTTCGAAAGCCCCGAGCCGCAGATCAAATCCTTCGTGCTGCGCCGGCGCTACTGGCTCTATTACGTGCTGCAGATGATGGCCGGGGCGCGCCGGCAGATCTTCACCGTCTTCGCCGCCTTCATGATGGTCGAACGCTTCGGCCTCGAGGTGCACCAGATCACCGCCCTGTTCATGATCAACTTCGTGGCCAACATGATCTTTGCCCCGCTGATGGGTCGGGCGGTGGCCCGTTTCGGCGAACGGCGGGCGCTGGTCTTCGAATATGCCGGCCTCGCGGTCGTCTTCCTGCTCTACGGCGGCATCTACCTCTTCGGCTGGGGCGTGGCGCTGGCCGCGACGCTCTACGTCGTCGACCACCTGTTCTTCGCCCTCGCCTTCGCGCTCAAGACCTATTTCCAGAAGATCGCCGACGTGCCCGACATTGCCCCCACCGCCGCCGTGGCCTTCACCATCAACCACATTGCCGCGGTGTTCCTGCCGGCGCTGCTGGGCTACCTCTGGGTGCGCTCGCCGGCCAGCGTCTTTGCCTTCGCCGCGGCGCTGGCCGTTGCATCGCTGCTGCTCGCGCTCCTGATCCCGCGCCACCCGGAAAAGGGTCACGAAACCGTGTTCGCCCCCCTCGCCCCCTCGCCGGCGGCGTGAAGCCGCCCTATCCTCTCGAGGCAACGACAAAGGCAAGCCGATGTTCGCAACGACGAAAAAGACCGAAATGATCGCCCCGGCCGAAGCCCTCCCCGGCCGGCCCGATCCCATTGCCACCGCCAGCACCCACGCCATCTTCGGTCGCCCCCTGCGCCCCGAACCGGCCCCGGGCGAAGAGGAGGCAATCTTCGGCATGGGCTGCTTCTGGGGGGCCGAACGGCTGCTGTGGCAAACCCCGGGGGTGACCCTGACGATGGTGGGCTATGCCGGCGGCTTCACCCCGAACCCGACCTACGAGGAAACCTGCACCGGGCGCACCGGCCATGCCGAGGTCGTCTGGCTCGCCTACGACCCGGCCCGCATCACCTACGAAGACCTGCTCCGGATCTTCTGGGAAAACCACGATCCGACCCAGGGCATGCGCCAGGGCGCCGACCGCGGAACCCAGTATCGCTCGGCCATCTACACCACGAGCCCGGCCCAGCACGCCGCGGCCCTCGCCTCGGCCGCCGCCTTCCAGCCCCGCCTCACCGCCGCCGGCTTCGGGCCGATCACCACCGAGATCGCCGAGGCGGGCCCCTTCTACTGGGCCGAGGACTATCACCAGCAATACCTCGCGAAAAACCCGAACGGCTATTGCGGCCTTGCCGGCACCGGCGTCTCCTGCCCCGCGGGCACCGGCGCCTGAACCGGCCGGCCCTTCACCTTTCGCGAAATATCCCGGGGGTGAGCCCGGTTTCCGGGCGAGGGGGCAGCGCCCCCTTGCTTGACCAGCACCCGCCCGCCCGCTACGGGCTTGGCAAAGGAGACCCGGATGCCCAGCTTCACCGCCCTGACCACCCTTCCCGACGAAGAGGCCGCCCAGGCCCTCGCCGATGCCCTCGAAACCCTCGAGCCGGCCCCCTATGGCGTCGGCGTCTTCGAGGTCGAAGACGGCTCGGGCCTGTGGGAAGTGGGCGGCTATTTCGACGCCCCGCCCGACGACATCGCCCTCGCGCTGCTGGCCCGGGCCCACGGCGCGAAAGACTTCGCCGTGTCCGAAGTGCCCGACGTCGACTGGGTCGCCCATGTGAAACGCGAACTGGCCCCGGTCGAGGCCGGGCGCTTCTTCGTCTACGGCAGCCACGATGCCGACAAGGTTCCCGAGGGGCGGGTGGCGCTGCGCATCGAGGCGGCAATGGCCTTTGGCACCGGCCATCACGGCACCACCCTCGGCTGCCTCACCGCCCTCGATCAGCTGGTCGCCGCCGGGGCGGACAAACGCAACATCGCCGACATCGGCTGCGGCACGGCGGTGCTGGCGATGGCGGCGGCACGGGTCTGGCCGGGGCGGGTGCTGGCCTCGGACATCGACGCGGTTGCCGTCGAGGTCGCCGAGGCCAATGTCGCGGCGAACGGGCTCGAAGGCCGGGTCGAGGTGCTCGAGGCCGCCGGCTTCGACCACCCGACGCTGCAGCAGGCCGCCCCCTTCGATCTGGTCTTCGCCAACATCCTCAAGGGCCCGCTCCTCGCCTTGGCCGACGACATGGCCCGCCATGTCGCCCCCGGCGGGCATGCGATCCTTTCCGGCATCCTCAACCCTCAGGCCGAAGAGGTGATCGAACGCTACCGCGCCGCGGGCTTCTCGCTGGCCGAGCGCGCCGAATTCGGCGACTGGACGACGCTGGTGCTCACGCGGGCGGAGCAGGGCTGAACCGCCGGCCTGCCGCCCGGAAACAATCTGTTCCCGCCGCCTGCCGCGCCCTTGCCACATTTCCGCCCGATACTGGCCGCCGTTGGACCAGTGAGGGAATGTGCGCGATGCCACAGGAGCCGAACCGGGATTTCCTTGAGCGCGCGCGCCGGATCGAGGCGGCACACCGGGCCGCCGGGGCGCGCTATGTCCGCCTCGTCGAAAAGGATGGAATGCTGTTGCCCGAGGCAAGGGCGCGCTCGTGGCGCGGCGCGCTGCTCTGGCTGTTGCTGGTGGCGGCGGTGGCGTTCGAGGCGCTCAAGGTGGCGGCCTTTCTGGCCTTCGGGGCCTCGGCCTATGCGGGGCGGGTGGCCCTGATCGCCGAGGGAAGCGGCGCCGACCGGATCGTGTCTTGGCTGGTGCAGGCCGACCCGCTCGTGCAGGCGGTGGCGGGCACCCTGCGCGGTTCGATCTGAACCGCTCCGGGTCGGGGCCGCCGCTCCGGGCGTGGCGCTCAGCCGGTCAGATCCACCTCGACCAGCCCGAGGGCGCGGGCGTTTTCGGTCGAAAGAATGCCCGAATTCAGCCCGCGCGAGAGCTGGAAGCGCCGGATCGCGGCGCGGGTCGCGGTGTCGAGCCGGCCGCTCGCCGGGCCGGAATAGAAGCCGCGCGCGGCCAGCGCCCGTTGCACCGAGGCGATGAACTCGGGTGTCCAGCGCGGCGGGCAGGGGGTTTCGAAATAGATCACCTCGCGCCCCTTCACCACCTTCTGGCTGGTGCGTTCCTCGTATTTGGCGGGGGCAATCACGGTGCCGTCCGGGCCGAGCTTCGGTGGCTCGACGAGAATGCGCTCGGTGACGCGCTCGATCACCGCCGGGGTCACGTCCTTGCCATAGCAGGCGCCGGGGCGCGCGCCGGGCGGGGCAAGGGCGAAATCGGTGATGACGGCCTCTTCGCCGCCGTCCGCTGCGGGGGCGTCGGGGCCGGTGCCGGCATCGCAGCCGGCCAGCGCCAGCAGGGCGGCCAGAACCCAGCCGGTCGGGGCGTGGGAGAGGGGCGTCTTGATCATCGGTAGCCTGTTCGTTTGCGGCTCTTGGCGGCCGTCGCGGCGAGACTAGCCGATTTGAACCCCTGCGCCTAGGGGGACGTGCCCCCGAGGCGCGGGCCGCCGCTTTCGGAATGCTCGGGGGGCAGGGCGAGGGTGTCGAGCAGGGGCGAGATGTCCTCGATCGTTTCGGCAATGATCTGCACCACCCCGCTTTCGCGTTGCAGCCGCCCCGTCACCCGCAGCGCCCGACCGGCCACCACCGCCCGGCGGAAGCGCTCGTAGGCCTTGCGCCAGACGATCACGTTGGCGATGCCGGTTTCATCCTCGAGGGTGATGAAGATCACCCCGTTCGCCGTTCCCGGCCGCTGGCGCACCATCACCAGACCGGCCACCGTCACCCGCGCCCCGGGCGGCGGGCGGTCGAGCCAGACGTGGGGAATCGCCGCCGGAGGGCAGGGCCAGCCCCTCGGGCCGGGGGAGAGG
>RFKM01000237.1 GCA_003694465.1 Alphaproteobacteria bacterium | reverse complement strand
GGGTGCGCTCCATCTGGCTCTTGACGCGGCTCTTGATCTTCTTCTCGACCTGCAGAACGCTCATTTCGCCCTGCATGAGGCCGTAAACCTTCTCAAGGCGCTGGTCGATGGCGAGGGTTTCGAGCAGGTCCTGCTTCTGGGCGACGTCGACGCCCAGATGCCCGGCGACCAGATCGGCCAGCTTGGCCGGCTCATGGGTGTCGGAAACCGCGGCGAGCGCCTCTTCGGGGATGTTCTTCTTGATCTTCGCGTAGCGCTCGAATTCCTCGTTCACCGCCCGGCTGAGGGCCTGGGCGGCGGCCTCGTCCTCGACCGTTTCGGCAAGAAACTCCACCTCGGCCTCGAAATGGGCCGGGTTCTCGACGAAGCGGGTGATGCGCACGCGCCGCGCCCCCTCGACGAGCACTTTCACCGTGCCGTCGGGAAGCTTGAGCAGCTGCAACACGTTGGCCAGCACGCCCACGCGGTAGATGCCCTCGGTCGTGGGCTCGTCCACCGACGGGTCGATCTGGCTGGCCAGCAGGATCTGCCGCTCGTCGGCCATCACCGCCTCGAGCGCGCGCACCGATTTCTCGCGTCCGACGAAAAGCGGCACGATCATGTGCGGGAACACGACGATGTCGCGCAGCGGCAGAACCGGGTGGGTGGAATGGGTTTGCTCGGTCATGTCTTGTCCTTGTCCTCGGCAGAAGCGGCGGCCCCGACCATCGGCAACGCGCCCCTTCTCCTGTTCGCCTCATGAAATTGGGGATTGCGGGCGCCGATTTCAACCGCCCGCCTTTCGCCGCCATACTGCCCCGGGGCGGTGACGTCCGCAAGATGCGGTATCGCCGCGCCGCACCCCCACAAAGGCTCGATTTTCCTCAATCCCGCGCTTTTGCGCCGCGTGCCGGTGCCGGGGCGCCGAAACGGCCCTCGAGGCGGGCGAGCACGCCGGGGGTCACGAAATTCGAGACATCGCCGCCGAGGCGGGCGATTTCCTTCACCAGTTTCGAGGCGATCGCCTGGTAGCGCGCCTCGGCCATCAGGAAGACCGTCTCGATCGAGGAATCGAGCGCCCGGTTCATGCCGACCATCTGGTATTCGTATTCGAAATCGGCCACCGCCCGCAGCCCGCGCACGATGACCCGGGCGCCGACGTCGTGGGCGCAGTCGATCAGCAGGTTCTCGAACGGGTGAACGACGATCTCGCAGCCGGTCTCGGCCGCCAGCCCGGCGCATTCCTCCTCGACCATCGCCACCCGCTCCTCGAGCGAGAAGAGCGGCCCCTTGTCGCGGTTGATCGCCACCCCGATCACCAGCCGGTCGAGCAGCGCGCAGGCCCGGCGGATGATGTCGATATGGCCGAGGGTGATCGGGTCGAACGTGCCCGGATACAGGCCGGTGCGCATGAGCCTCTCCCTGTCTGGCGCCCTTTGCCGCGCACGCAACAATATTACCCGGCGCTTTGCAAGGCTTTTCGGCCCCCGGCCCGGCTCAGACGAAATCACCCGCGGTGATCTGCGCCGCGTTCACCCCCTCGAGCACGATCAGCCCCGAATAGCCCGCCCCCGCCGCCGAGAGGTCGATCACCGTGTTGCCGTGGCTCATGCTCTTCGCCGCGCCGAGGAAGAAATCGTAATCGGCAATGGCGTAGCTCGTCAGGTCGATCTTGTCGACGCCGTCGAGAAAATCGGTGATCCGGTCGCGCCCGGTGTTGGCATCGGCGGCGTTGAAGATGAAGGTGTCGGAACCGGAACTTCCGGTGAGCACGTCATTGCCCTTGCCGCCGTCGAGCTGGTCGTCGCCCAGCCCGCCGTTCAGCCGGTCCTTGCCGCCGCCGCCGAGCATCACGTCGATGCCATCGCCCCCGTTCAGCCGGTCGGCACCGCCTTCGCCCTTGAGGATGTCTATGCCAACGCCGCCGTTCAGCCGATCCTTGCCGCCACCGCCCAGCATGAGATCGTTGCCCGCATCGCCAAACAGCTTGTCGGCGCCCGCGCTGCCCTTCAGGGTATCGTCTCCCGCCCCGCCGTGCAGCTCGTCATTGCCGCCGCCGCCGGTGATGTCGTCGTTGCCGGCCTCGCCGAACACGATGTCATCCTGCTCCGCCGCGATGACGGTATCGTTGCCGCCGCCCATCCAGAGCGTGCCCTGAAGCGTGCTGCCCGGCAGCGCGTGAAACGTGTCGGCGCCGGCGTCGAACTGCACCGGGCCGACGATCCGCCCGCCGTTGGTCAGGTCGTTGTCGCCGCTGTCATAGAGAATCGCCCCGCCGCCCATTGGCCCGCCGCCCTTGATCGTGCCCATGTTCACGATCTCGGACGTGCCGGCGGCCACGTGGACGCCGTTTTCGCCGCCGCGGATCAGGCCGAAATTGTGCAGCTGCCCGGCATCGACCAGCGAAGAGAGCACAACGCCGGTGCCCGCGGCAACGATCTTGCCGCTGTTGGTGATGTCGATCTGCGAGGAGAAGAAGCCGTAGATGCCGAGGTTGCCGGTGATGCGCCCGTCGTTCTCGACGAGGACCTGGCTCGAAGTCGAGACGGCAACGCCCGCCGACATCGCCGCGCTGCCGCCCTTGATCGCGCCGTGGTTGACGACCTGCGCGTTGCTCGTGCCGTCCACCGCGACGCCGTGGCCCGACGTGTCGGTCACCTTGATGTGCCCGAAGTTCTCGAGCACCTGCCCCGCGCCCTTGAGCCAGACCCCGACGTTCCCGCTCTCGACGAGGCCGGTCTTCGTCACGCTCACCCGGGTGCCGATGCTCGTCGCAACCGCCAGAATGCCGGCGCCGTCGACGGTGTTCGTTGCGGTGATCCGCCCGGCGACGATGAGCGAGGAAAGGGCCGTGGCCGTCATTTCCACCGCCGTGCCCGAGGCCACCTCAACTGCGGCGTCGAGCAGGATGTAGGTGCGCTGGTTGACGTTGAGCGAAACGAGTGTCGTCGAGGACGGGATATGGGAAATGCTCATGACTGGTCCTTTCTGCGGGCGGTCGAACCCGCGCAACGCGGTGCGGGCACCGCGCCGGACCGCCAGCCCCATTAACCATCCTCGCCGGCGGGGTGGTCACGCCATAACTTGCGCCCCCGCCGGAACCGGCGGTAAGTCGCCGGCCCTTGCCGGCGCCGGTCAGTAGCCCATGATCATGCCCTTGAGCGCCTCGGCCTGGCTCGAAAGCTCGTCGAGGCGGGCCTTCACCACGTCGCCGATCGAGACCAGCCCGACGAGCTTGCCCGCGTCGATCACCGGCATGTGGCGGATGCGCTTCTCGGTCATCACCGAAAGCACCCGCAGGGCCCGGTCTTCGGGGGTGCAGGTGACGAGATCGCGGGTCATGATGTCATCGACCTTGTCGGACAGGCAGATTTCGCCACGCTTGCCCAGTTCGCGCACGATGTCGCGCTCCGAAAGGATCCCGGCCGGCATCTCGCCCGGCGTGCCCACCAGCAGGCTGCCGACCCGTTTCTCCGAAAGAACCCCCGCCGCATCGGCCACCGACGTGCCCGGCGGCACCATCAGAACCTCTTGAATCTGCTTGTCTTTCAGGATCTGGCTGATGAGCATGACGTCCTCCGTTTTCGGCCCCTCGGCCCAGCGTCGCGCGCCGGGGGGCGACTTGTCAAGCAAGGCTTTCGAGGCGGACGACCTCGGCGCGGATGCCCTCGGCCAGAAGATCGCCCACCCGCACGAGGCGCGCGTTGCGCCGGTCGCCGGCATGGCGCACGAGGAAATAGCTGCGGGTGAGGCGCAGCTCTTCGGCCAGAACCTTCACCAGCCCGGGAAAGAACGGCAGGGCAAAATCGTGCGCCACCCCGAGGCCGGTGCCTTCGCGCAGGAAGCCCAGCTGCACCGCGGCGGCGTTCGAGGCCAGCGCCACCCGCTCGACCCCGAGGTCCGACAGGTAATCGAGCTCCTTGTCGAAGATCATGTCGGGAATGTAGCCGATCACCGGGTGGGCGGCGATGTCGGCAAGGCGCGTGAGCGGCGGGGCGCGGCGCAGATAGCGGCGGTGGGCGACGAGGTGCAGGTGATAATCGACGATCTTCTGCACCGTGAAGCGCCCGGCCGGCGGGGGCGAGACGGTGATGGCAAAGTCGGCCTCGCGGCGCGAGAGATTGACGACCCGGGGCAGCGCGATCACCTGCAGTTCGAGCTCCGGGTGCTCGGCGCGGATGGCGGCGCAGACCCGGGGCAGAACGAAGGTGGCGCAACCGTCCGGGGCGCCGATGCGCACCTGCCCGCTGAGCTGCCCGCGCGCCCCGCGCAGCGCCTCGGCCCCGCGCGCCACCGCCGCCTCGACCTCCTCGGCATGGGCGAGCAGGCGCTGGCCGGCCTCGGTCAGCCCGTAGCCCGCCGGCGAACGGGTGAAGAGCGCCACCCCCATCGCTTCTTCGAGCCGGGCAACGCGCCGGCCGATGGTGGCCGGGTCGCGCCGCAAAAGCCGCCCCGCCTCGGAAAGGCTTTCACCCCGCGCCACGGCCAGAAACACCTTCAGATCGTCCCAGTCCGGATCCATCGCCCTCTCCCCCCGGCGCCGGCCCTTCGGCCGTTCTTGCAAAATTGCAAGACCCATTTGGCAACTTGCCCCTTCTCCCGGCAAAATTGCAAGAGTAGGCTGCCCCCAGCCAAGGAGGAACCAAGCCATGTATGAAGTCGAACACTGGATCGACGGCAAGCGCGTCAAGGGCAGCTCGGGCCGCTTCGCCGATGTCTACAACCCCGCCACCGGCGAAGTTCAGGGCAAGGTGCCGCTGGCCAGCCGCGAGGAGATCGACGCCGCCACCGCCCGCGCCGCCGAAGCGCAAAAGGCATGGGCGAAGGTCAACCCGCAGCGCCGCGCCCGGGTGATGATGAAATTCGCCGCCCTGATCGAGCGCGACATGGACAAGCTTGCCGAAACCCTCTCGCGCGAGCATGGCAAGACCCTGCCCGACGCGCGCGGCGACGTGCAGCGCGGCCTCGAGGTGGTCGAGGTGGCGATGGGCGCGCCGATGCTGCTCAAGGGCGAATACATGGATTCCGGCGGGCCGGGCATCGACCTCTACTCGATGCGCCAGCCGCTGGGCGTGGTGGCGGGGATCACCCCGTTCAACTTCCCGGCGATGATCCCGCTGTGGAAGATGGCCCCGGCGATCGTTTCGGGCAACGCGATGATCCTGAAACCCTCCGAGCGCACGCCCTCGGTGCCGGTGATGCTGGCCGAACTGGCGCAGGAGGCGGGCCTGCCCGACGGCGTTCTGCAGGTGGTCCACGGCGACAAGGAAGCGGTCGATGCCATTCTCGACAACGAGACCATCGAGGCGGTGGGCTTCGTCGGTTCGACGCCGATCGCCCAATACATCTATGGCCGGGCCTGCGCCAACGGCAAGCGCGCCCAGTGCTTCGGCGGCGCCAAGAACCACATGATCATCATGCCCGACGCCGACATGGAAAAGGCCGCCGACGCGCTGGTGGGCGCCGGCTACGGCGCCGCCGGCGAGCGCTGCATGGCGATCTCGGTGGCCGTTCCCGTCGGGCAGAAGACCGCCGACCGGCTGATCGAGCTGCTGGTGCCGCGGATCGAGAAGCTCAAGGTCGGGCCCTATACCGCCGGCGAGGATCTCGACTATGGACCGCTGGTCACGCCGATGGCGCGCGACCGGGTCAAGGCGCTGATCACCTCGGGCGTCGAACAGGGGGCGACGCTGGTCGCCGACGGGCGCGATTTCTCGCTGCAGGGCTACGAGAACGGCTTTTTCGTCGGCCCGACGCTGTTCGACAACGTCACGCCGGAGATGGACATCTACAAGGAAGAGATCTTCGGCCCGGTCCTCAGCCAGGTGCGCACCGACAGCTATGAAGAGGCGCTCGAGCTGGTGATGAAGAACCAGTATGGCAACGGCACCTCGATCTT
>RFKM01000236.1 GCA_003694465.1 Alphaproteobacteria bacterium | reverse complement strand
GGGACTGGATTTTCAACATGGAAACAGGTCATGCGTTACCCCAGACACCGACCGGACCGGTTGCCCTTGATGTCGGCAAACGAGCCGGGAGCCGCGCATAGGCCGTTGCGCAGCCGGTGGGCTTGTACAGGCCGGCGGCGCGGCCGGTAATGCGCTCGGAATGTCCGATATACAGACGGTCATTTGCCCTGCGTTGGAGTTGCGAAAATCTCACCCACAAGGATTGGCGCGTCGGCTCGTCGAAATAGATCGCGACGTTGCGGCAAAAGATTGCATCGAAACCGCCCCGGAACGGCCATTTGGCCGTCAGATTGAGTTTTCGAAACGCAATCAGCTTGCGTGCGCTCGGGGGCACGCTCCAGGTTTCGGTTTCGCCGGATCCGGAGCGCGTGAAGAAACGCCGCCGAATATGCTCCGGAACGAATTTCATCTCCGAAGCAGTATATTGACCTTCCCGTGCGCGACGAAGGGCGGATTCGTCGATATCGGTCGCAAGGATTCGGACATCCAGGTTTTCGACATCCGGGCAAACGTCAAGAATGGTAAACGCCAGCGAGTAGGCCTCTTCCCCCGTCGAACAGCCCGCGGACCAGAGCCGGATCACCCCGCCCGCGCGCGCTGCAGTCACGAGCCTGGGCAAGACGTTGTCGCGAAGATCGTCGAAATGGTGGGGCTCGCGAAAGAACTTGGTGACATTGGTCGTCAGAGCGGAAATCAAATTGGGCAGCTCGTTGGTTCCATCGTTGCCGGCGATGAGCTTGACGTATTCGGAGATACTGGGTTGCCCAAGCATCCGAACCCGTTTCGCAAGACGCGACTGGACCAGAGCCCGCTTCGACGGCGGCAAAAAGATGCCGGTTTCGCGGTGGAGAATGCCAGCGACCTTGGTAAAGTCTTTCTCCGACAATTCGAAATCGTCGTTCGATCGCTGCCGGAATATCGAATTCATTCCATGTCACCATCGCTTGCCAGCAGCGCTTTCAGATCGAGCGCGCGGATCAGCCTGTCTTCGAAGACGTAGACACCCTCGATGAATTTGCGGCCCCCATCGGCCGCGAGTTCCGGCGCCTGCCGCATCTGCTCGGCCGAGACCGAGTTGATGTCGGAGACTCCTTCCACCAGCAGCCCCGTCGTCATTTCCTGAAAATCGGTGATGATGATGACATGGCGGGGTGTTGGGGTGGTCGGTTCCATCCCGAGACGCAAGGACAGGTCAATCACCGGGATCACATTGCCGCGCAGATTGATCACGCCCACGACATGATCCGGCGTGTGCGGCAGAGCGGTCGTCTTGCTATAACCGCGAATTTCTCGCACATGGCCGATGTCGATACAGAAATCCTGCTCTCGCACATGAAAGGCGAGAATTTCACGGTCATTGGATACGGGTTCGATTGTTGCCTGCTGCATTGTCACGCTCCTATTGCAAGGCCAGGCTCGGTTCGACGCTGAACTGCGCGGTCAAGTTGAGCAATCTGGTCGATATCGATAATCAGCGCGACGGTACCGTCGCCCAGAATTGTTGCCGCAGAAATTCCGGGAACATGGCCGTAGTTTTCTGTCAGGCCCTTGATCACCACTTCCCGTTGACCGGCAGTCCGATCAACGACAAGGGCCGTCATCGCGCCGGTTACGGATTCCGTAAGCAGGATCGAACCGCGATCGAACCGTGAAGGACGCACCCGCAGACCGAGGCAATGGCCGAGGTCGATAACGGGAACCAGAACGCCGCGCACGTTCAGCACGGGTTGGCTGGCCCCCATTTTGAAAATCCTTGCGTCGGAAATCTGCAGCGTTTCACGAAGCGCGGCCGAAGGAACAACAAGGATCTGACCGGCGACCTCGACCTGCATTCCCTCAACCACGGCGAGCGTCAACGGCAGGCTGATCGTTACGGTTGTGTGCCGGCCCCGAACGGAGGATATGCCGATATGTCCGCCGAGGGTCTTGATTTCCGTTCGCACGACGTCCATGCCAACGCCGCGTCCGGACAGGTCGGAGACCTTGCTGGCCGTTGAGAAACCGGGTTCGAAGAGGAGAGCGAAGACCTCCTGTTCGTTGAGGTCTGCATCGCCCCCGACCAGTCCTTTTTCGCGCGCCTTCTGCAAGACCTGTTCGCGATCGATTCCGGCACCATCGTCGGAGACTTCAATCACGACCTGTCCCGAACGGTGAGCCGCCGACAGCCTGATGGTGCCCTCGGCGGGCTTGCCGGCAGCGCGGCGCTCTTCGGGAGATTCGATGCCGTGATCGACGGCGTTGCGAAGAATGTGCGTCAGCGGATCGGCAAGCCGTTCGATTACCGTCTTGTCGACCTCCGTGTTGCTTCCTTCTGTCACCAGGCGCACTTCGGTTCCCGTCGCCACGGCTGCCTCACGGACGATGCGCGCCATGCGCTGGAACAACGGCTTTACCGATTGCGCACGGATCGCCATGATCCTTTCCTGCAGCTCCGTCGAAAGCTGCTGTAGCCGTCCGAGGGCGGCCGAAACGCTCGGATGGCTGACGAGGTTCGCTTCGCTCAGGGACTGGCTGAGCATCGTCTCGCTGATCACAAGCTCACCCACAAGGTTGATCAGGCGGTCGACGCGCTCGAGATCGACCCGGATCGATTGTTGCTTCCGGCGGCTTGGGTTGGAGTTGCCCGAAGGCGGCTGTGGCATGGATTCACTCGCCGCCGAAGCGGCCGAGGGCTGCGCGGGCGGGTGCGGCACGGCCGCGGTTTCTATTACCGGCCGATGCGCTTGCGGAAGGGGCAGAACCTTGTCCTCCTGGGCCGGGGCCGGGCCCGGGCCCGGGCCCGGGCCCGGAAACGGTTCTTCCTGGATTTCGACAGGTGCAAGGTCAGAAACAAATTCGAAGACCCGGCCGATATCTTCCCGTCCAGCGGGCGTTGAAAGTACCAGTTCCCATGTCAATTCGGATCGGTCGCATTCAAGATCGGACAATTGCGGGAAATCGTCGACCATCGGGCGGGCTTTCAATGCCCCCAATGCCTCCAGAGCCCGGAACAGGGCGATCGGATCGTTGCCCGATTCATAGAGCTCAGGCGTTGCCGTGAAGCGAATTCGCCAATTCCTTGCTTCATCGCCGCCATCGGCCGCATTCCCCGGCTCGCTTGTGATCGCTACCGGCTCAAACGTGAGCGGAGTTGGCGCGAATTCCATGTTCTCTTCCGGGTCGGCGTTGCCGCAGAACGCATCGAGCATGGCAATGAGGTCGTCGACGTCGCCCGGCGGTGGGGTATCATTGCGGGCAGCCTCAACGAGATCATGGAGCCGATCGCCGGCGGACAGGACCAAGGGCAGCGCGGCATCCAGTTCGAAGCGGCCTGAGCGCAACCCGTCGAGGACGTTTTCGAACGCGTGAGAAAAGTTCACGAGAGCGTCGAAGCTGAACGCCGCCGCGCCTCCCTTGATCGAATGGACCGACCGAAAGACAGCGTTGACGGTTTCGGTGTCGTGATCACCGGATTCGATTTGAGACAGCCCGTCCGTCAGCTGTTCCAGGAGATCTTCGCACTCCTGGAAGAATATGACCCGCAGTTCATCTTTCTGGCTCATGTCAGATCGCTCTGTTTGAGACTTTGCGCACGGCATCCAGTAGCCGGTCATCCTGAAAGGGCTTCACGATCCAGCCGCTGGCCCCGTATTGCCGTGCCTTGTCTTTCAGCTCCTGTTTCGATTCCGTGGTCAGCACGAGAATCGGCATCCCCCGGCAGTCCGATCGGGCCCGGATCGACCGAATCAGCTCGAAACCGTCCATACGGGGCATGTTGATATCGGTGATGACGACCTCCGGGCGCCGCTCATCGATCTTTTCCAGGGCATCGACGCCGTCTTCGGCAAGGATGGCCTCGAAGCCGGCCTCGCTGAGCGCCTCGGAGAGCAGGCCGCGCATTGTCGCGGAATCATCCACCGCCAGAACCTTCAGCCGCATTGCACACCTCCGTCGCTTGAAATGTGGTCGGTCAGGCCGAGCAGTTTCAGGGCTTCCTGCAGCGCCGGAGAAGCGGCCCGAAGGGTGAACCTGACCTGGTCGATCGCCCATTGCTGACTGGCGGACAGAAGGACCTGCAGGCACGATCCGCTGGTCTGAATGACCTGACTGCCATCCAGTTCCAGATCCTGCCCCCGCAAATCGAGCAGCGCCCGATGCAACTCGGGGGCGTAAGCAAAATTCATCCGTTCGGGCAGGACAAACGGGTTTGGCGGGCGTGATTTTTCATCGTTCACAGCTGACATGACCATGCTCCTCATGCTCGAAACGATACATTCGCTTGAAGTCGCCGAACCCGTCGGCCCGACACGCGCTTGGGAACTGTAGGAACGAGCCCGTTAAGATTGGGTGAATGCGTACGGTGGGACCGCGCCGGTGAGGAAACGACGCTCGAAGGGCCGGCGCCGTCAACCTCGCCTTAACCGCTTGCGTCTAGTCTGCCGGAAACTTGTAGCCGCAAGGCGTTGGGAACGTGCGGATTCGCGGCCCCGGGCATGCTCTCGGGAACCGCGACATACGAAGAGGAAACGCAATGAGCCTCAGGCAAAGTCTCTCGATCATGGTCGTTGACGACATGTCTGTCAGCCGCGGGCTGATCACGATGGCGCTCGACCAGATCGGGGTTTCCAACTACGCGACGGAGAACAGCGGCGAGAGTGCCTGGAAAAAGCTCGTGGCCGCGCCGGTTCACCTCGTTATCAGCGACTACAACATGCCTGGAATGGACGGCCTTGCCCTGCTGGCCGCCCTGCGTCAGCATCGCGCCACGCAGCGGATCGGGTTCATCCTGGTTTCCGGGCGAATCGACAACGACATGATTGCAAAGGGGCGCCAGCTCGGCCTGAACAACTTTTTGAAAAAACCCTTCGACGTTCCCGCGTTTCGTCGGTGCATCGAGCAGGTGACGGGCCCGCTTTGAGCAAGCCCGGGGTCGCGTTCCGATTCGCGGCGGGTGACGATGCCCCAAGCCGCTCCTCTGCTCGAAAGCTTTGTGAATGGAATATCAATTGAACAGGTCGGCGCCCCGCATGTGCCGACGATGATGCAGGGGCGTGTCCGGTCCATCAATCCGGTTGCACCCCGGCGCGCCGGAGGCTTAGGCTCGCGCCGAATCCTTGCGGGAGATGACGATGGCGACCGGCACCAATCTGCGGACATGGTTCGAGGGCAAATGGCACGAGGGCGATGCGATGATCATGCGCGCCGGCGACCACGGCGCCTGGCTCGGCACCACCGTCTTTGACGGCGCGCGCTATTTCGACGGCCTCGCCCCCGACCTCGACCGGCATCTCGAGCGGGTCAACCGCTCGGCCGAGGCGCTGATGATCACGCCCACGATCCGCCCGGGCGAAATGCTCGAAATCGTGCGCGAGGGGCTCGCGACCTATCCGCGCGAGGCCGCGGTCTACATCCGGCCGATGTACTGGGCGATCAACGGCGGCCACATGGGCATCGTCCCGAAACCGGATGCCACCGGCTTTGCCATCTGCCTCGAGGAAATCCCCCTCGCCCCGGCCGATGCCACCACCACCCTGACCACCACGCGCTTTCGCCGTCCGGTCCTCGAGGATGCCGTCGTCAACGCCAAGGCCGGATGTCTCTATCCGAACAACGCGCGCATGCTCGCCGAGGCCCGCGCCAAGGGCTACGGCAATGCCCTCGTCGCCGATGCCCTTGGAAACGTTGCGGAAACCGCCTCGGCCAACGTCTTCATGGTGAAGGACGGCGAAGTGTTCACCCCGATTGCCAACGGCACTTTCCTCGCCGGCATCACCCGCGCGCGCCATATCGCCAACCTCAGGGCCGACGGCGTCCGGGTGCATGAAACGGTGCTGACCTTCGACGATTTCCGCAGCGCCGACGAGGTGTTCCTCACCGGCAACCTCAACAAGGTCACCCCGGTCACCGAGTTCGACGGCACACACTACCCGCACGGGCCGATGACCCGGCGCGCCCGCGAGCTTTACTGGGACTGGGCCCGCTCCGATTCGGCGGCGAAGATCTGACGCCGCCGCGCCGGCGCGACATATTCCCGAGAGCGAATAGATGTTGATCCGTCACCGGGTCTCGGCCAGAATGGCGCGAAGCCACGGAGAATGACCCATGCGCAAGTTTCTGGTCGTGCTTGACGACAGCAAGGAATGCCTCAACGCCATGCGTTTCGCCGCCATGCGCGCCGAACACACCGGCGGCGATGTCGAAGTGCTGGCGGTGATCGAACCGGAGGAGTTCAACCACTGGATCGGAGTCGGCACCATCATGCGCGAGGAGGCCAAGGAGCGGATTCACGCTCATTTCGAGGTGTTTCGCAAATGGATGCGCGACAAGCACAACCTCGAGCCGCTCCTGGTGATCCGCGAGGGCAAGGTCGTCGACAAGATCCTCGAGCGGATCAACGAGAACAGCGAAATCGGCGTTCTGGTGCTGGGCGCGGCCTCGGGGCGTGGAGGGCCGGGGCCGATCATCACCGCGCTGATGCGCCAGGCCGGCACCTTGCCGGTGCCGATGACGATCGTGCCCGGCGAGATGTCGAAGGAACGCCTCGAGGCGATTTGCTGAGCTGGCGCGGGGGCTCTCTCCCGCCCGGGCGGCAACGGCGGCCGGCCCGAAAGCTTGACAGCGGCGCGGCGTGCCCGCATATGAATTCCTGACAGAAAAGGTGCGCCAAATGTTCATCCAGACCGAATCCACGCCCAACCCGGCGACGCTGAAATTCCTGCCCGGCGAGGCGGTGCTCGAGGCCGGCACGGCCGATTTTCCCGATGCCCAATCGGCGGAGAAATCCCCGCTCGCCCGGCGGCTTTTCGCGGTCGAAGGGGTGACGGCGGTGTTTCTTGGCACCGACTTCGTTTCGGTGACCAAGGCCGAGGGGGTGGAATGGGACCACCTCAAGCCCTCGCTTCTGGGGGCCATCGTCGAGCATTTCCAGTCGGGCGAAGCGGCCGTCGAGGGCGCGCAGGCCGGCGGTCATCAAGCCGGTGACGGCGAGAACGTTGATTTGGTCAACCAGATCAAGGAACTGCTCGATACGCGGGTTCGCCCGGCGGTGGCGCAGGATGGCGGCGACATCACCTTCCACGGCTATGACCGGGGTGTCGTCTACCTGCACATGAAGGGTG
>RFKM01000003.1 GCA_003694465.1 Alphaproteobacteria bacterium | reverse complement strand
GCCCCGGCCAGCGCCCCGGCACCGGCAAGCACCGCAGGTCTCGGCGGCGGGCTGTTTTCCGGCAAGGCCAGCTGCGGGCGCTCGCTCGCGCGGGCGATCCCGTCGCGCCGGGGCAACGCCCCCACCGGCAGCGCCTTCTTTGCCGCCATCGGCGAACTTCCGGGCAGCGAGCGCGACGCCCGCATCGTTACCGAGCTGGAGCGCGGCAACATCCCCTCGTTCCTGCGCCGGCTCGAACCGGTCACCTTCCGCGGCAAGGATTCGCGCGGGGTCGATACCGAGATCGTCATCTGCGTGACGCCGGATTACCTCGCCCTCGGCTCGGACCGCGATTATGTGCGCGTGCCGCTGGGCCTGCCTGCTGCCGCCGAGGTCGCCGGGCGCTTCAACATGACCCTGCCGACGCCGCGCATGGTCGATGCGATCTATGCCCAGGCCGATGTGCGTCTTGCCCCGGCGCCGATGCCCGCCGGCCCGCAGATGACCTCGACCGCCTATCTCCTGCGCCACAACGCCACGATCCAGCAGCAGCTGAAGGGCCGTCGCGGGCTCATTGCCGGCGACAAGAAGGACGTGGTCATGGCCAGCCGCATGGCCTCGGCCCCCGGGCGGGTGGCGATCTACGGCTGGCACCGCACCAGCGGCGCGCCGATCCAGCCGGTCAGCACCGTCCATGGCGCGGCCTACCGCGATTACAGCCACGGCATCCGGCTGGTGTCGAAAACCGCCTATCTGAACGGGCGGCGGGTCAACCTCGACGAGTTGCTCGGCTCGGGCCGCTATGCTTATCTCTTGAACCGCGAAGGCCCGCTGCCGGGGCCGGTGATCCGCATCGCCTCGCGCTGAACCGGCAGGGCTCGCGGCGCGGGCAAGCGCCGCACGCATGAACGTTTGAAATGGGCCGCCGGAGCGTTTCCGGCGGCCCTTTTCGATCTTCCCGATCTTCGCGCGCCGCTCAGCGGATATCCTTGAAGCAGCGGAAGCCGAGGTGGTAGTTGCGGTGGGAATTCGGGTCGAGCACCCGGCTGCCGTGCCAGAAGGGCGCCCGCCAGCGCGCCCATTCGGGGTGGGCGCGGATCGTGTCCCAGATGAACCACGAGCCCTTCATCTCGGTGACGCCGAGCTTTTTCGAGCCCCGGCTCGCCATCTGGTCGGGGGCGAGGGGCAGGTTCATGTGTTCGGCGGCATTGCCTTCGAGGTCATAGACGCCGAGCGCCGAATGGCATTTCGGGAAGGCGCCGGCAGGGTAGGTGTTCGAGCCGCACCCCGTCCAGGAACCGCCATTGCAGCCGGGGGTCTTGAAACTGCCCTGGGCGCAGATACCGCGCTGCCAATGGTCGCCATAGGTCCAGGTCTTGTGCTGGCCCCACTTGGCATTGTGCGCGGCGCGCATCGCCTGCGGCGTGCCGAGGTCGAAGCGATAATCGGGCGGCAGAAGCGCGCCGGCGGCCGCCCCTTCCCACTCGTGCGCATCGCCAATCCGCTTGCCCTCGGCGGCGCAGATCTGGGCCGCTTCCGAGGCCCGCACCCAGGTGACCGGATAGGCCAGCGGCACGTTGGGATATTCGAACATGTCGACGCAGACCTTGGCGTCTTCCGGCCGCTCGGTGGCCGGATCGTAGAGGGGCGCCATGTATTTCTCGCCGCAGATCCGCTCGAAGCGCCGGTTGCGGTAATACTCGTAGGCATTCTGCGGCAGCCGGGCCTGCGCCTCTTCCGGCGTCATCGGGTGGCGCGTCACCGCCGGGTTGCCCTGCCCGGCCATGCCCGAGGCCTGGAAAATCGCCCGGATCTTCGCGATCTCGGCCGGGCTGACCCCGCGCACCTTCTGCATCAGCGCAAACATCGCCTCGTTGTTTTCGGCGAGGGTTCCCGCCCCGGCGGGCAGGCTGGCCAGAAGGCCGAGGGAAAGGCCGATCACTTTGGCGAGGCGACGCATGGCTCACTCCTTTCTGAGGACGTAGATGAAATCGCGGTTGTCGGAGAAATTCACGAAACGCGGCACCCGGCCGCCGTCGAGATAGGGGTCGCTGTCGATCATGTAGCGGGAGATATGGTCGGCCACGAGCCCGTCGCCGCTGGCGTTCTGGCGGTAGAGGGCCATGTAGGTGAGCTCGGGCGAGTTCATGTCGAGCAGCATGGCATAGTCGCATTCATAGGCCTGAAAGACGCGCGCCATGGCCGACGGGGTGACCGACGAGAAATAGGCGTAGATCAGGAACTTGCGCCCGCCGCTCTCGCGCAGGCAGGCGCCCGAGCGCAGGGTGCGCAGCTGGGCGTCGGCCGAGCCCGACCAGTTGCCCCCGCCCCAGCTCGAGACCCGATCGCCGGGCACGACTTCGCCGGTCTCGGCATCGCGCACCACCACCGGCACACCGTTCTGGCGGGCATAGGCAAGGCGCGGGATCATCGCGTCGTCGGCCTTCGTCCATGTCTTCATCCCGACCTCGCCATCGACGGTGACATAGAGCGTTGCGAGGTTCGGTTGCAGGCGCGAAAAGGTCACCCCGTTCGACAGGAAGCCGTAATGGTGCCCGCGGTTAAAGGTGGCATAATCGCCGAAGCGAAAGGCGCCGTGGTCGCGCTTGAAGCCGCCGGCAAAGGCCCCCACCACCCGGCCGGTGAGCGCCGGGGAAAGCATGCCGTTGCGCACCAGCGGGCGGGCGGTGTTGAACCCGTCCGGGCCGGGCAGGTTCCAG
>RFKM01000235.1 GCA_003694465.1 Alphaproteobacteria bacterium | reverse complement strand
CGCTCGACGTCATGGATGCGATGGCGGCCGATCTCGGGGCGGACACTTTCGTTCGCCATTCGCGCGCCTTGCAGCGGCGGCCGGACGCGCAGAAGGTGCTGCGCACGATCCGCGCCCCGGCGCTCGTGCTTTGCGGCGGGCACGACCGGCTCACCCCGGTCAAACGCCACACGTTCATGGCCGAGATGATCCCCCATGCCGAGCTCGCGATCATCGAGGAAGCCGGGCATCTGCTCACGCTCGAGGCGCCGGAAAAGGTCAACCTTGCCCTGCGCGCCTGGATGGACCTGCCGATGGTCCTGCGCTGAGCCGGGCAGGGCGGGGCAGGCAACTTGCCGGGGGCGTCTGCGGTGCGCGGCGGGCGCTCGCCGACCGCCGGTGCGGAAGACGGCGGTCAACGCGAGGGGGGATGCCCGGGCTGGGACTGGTCAGCGCGGCCGAAATGCAGGAACCGGAGGCGCGAGGTCCGTCTCATTTCCCGCCCCCCGCCGGATGGATGGGTCAGGAGGTGGCATGCAATGGAAGACCTTGCCGCCCCCGGAATCCAGGAATCCAGATTCGCATGGTTCCCCATGTGGCCAGGCACCGGTCGCGCAAGCGTAGCGGCGGTGTCAGCAGCGGATGCTTGCCAGAACCTTACCGGAATCCAGGAATCTAGATTCGTGTGGGTTGGACCGCTCTCGCCCGGAGGACAACGGGCGGAATTGCACGGCAGCCCCATGTGACGGATAGGCGCCCCCCCGCGTGAAGGACAGGACGGGATGCTCCATTAGGCGGCCCTCATGTGCACCGCGCGATCGCCCGGAATCCAGGAATCTGGATTCGCGTGGTCTGCGGTCGGTTCCCGGCACGGCGCTCGGCCCGTCGTCTCACCGCGCCCGCCTGCCGCCGCGCGCCACCATCCGGGCGGTGCTTGCGGCAGGGGCGGGGGCGGGCTATGCAGCGGCAAAGCCAAAGAGAGACCGATGCCGCAGTTCCTCAACACCGCCGAACCCGATTTCGAAAGCCGCTTTGCCGCCCTGCTCGGGATGAAGCGCGAAGACAGCCCGGATGTCGACGCCATCGTCGCCGCCATCATCGACGACGTGCGCGAGCGTGGCGACGCGGCGCTGCTGGAGCTGACCGCGAAATTCGACCGTCTCGAGCTCACCGCCGAAACCCTGCGCTTCTCGCCCGAGGAAATTGCCGCCGAATGCGCCCGGGTGCCGGAGGCCGAGGCCGAGGCGCTGGAACGCGCCGCCGAGCGCATCCGCGCCTATCACGTGCGCCAGATGCCGGAAGACGCGCTCTGGACCGATCCGGAAGGCGCGACCCTCGGCTGGCGCTGGACGCCGGTTCAGGCCGCCGGGCTTTACGTGCCGGGCGGGCTGGCCTCTTACCCGTCCTCGGTGCTGATGAACGCGGTTCCGGCCAAGGTTGCCGGGGTAAAACGCCTTGCCATCACCGTGCCCACCCCCGACGGCGTGATAAACCCGGCGGTGCTGCTCGCCGCGCAGATCGCTGGCGTCGACGAGATCTACCGCATCGGCGGCGCGCAGGCGATCGCCGCGCTGGCCTGGGGCACCGAGACCATCGCCCCGGTCGACAAGATCACCGGCCCGGGCAACGCCTTCGTGGCTGCCGCCAAGCGCCGGGTCTTTGGCAAGGTCGGCATCGACATGATCGCCGGCCCCTCGGAAATCCTGATCATCGCCGACCCGGACAACGAGCCCGACTTCCTCGCCCTCGACCTGATGAGCCAGGCCGAGCACGACGAAAGCGCGCAGGCGCTGCTGATCACCACCGACGAGGCCTTCGGCCGGCGCGTGGCCGAGGCCGTCGAGGCGCGGCTCGCCACCCTTGAGCGCCGGGCCATCGCCGGGGCCAGCTGGCGCGATTTCGGCGCCGTCATCACCGTGCGCGACCTTGCCGAGGCGGCGGCCCTCGCCGACCGCATCGCCCCGGAGCACCTCGAGCTTTGCGTCGCCGATCCCGAGGCGCTGGCCGGGCAGATCTCCAACGCCGGGGCGATGTTCCTCGGCGGCTACACCCCCGAGGCGGTGGGCGATTATGTCTCCGGCCCCAACCACGTTCTTCCCACGGCGCGCTCGGCGCGGTTCTCGTCCGGGCTCTCGGTGCTCGATTTCATGAAACGCACCACCCTTGCCCGGCTCACCCCGGCGGCGCTGCGCGCCATCGGCCCGGCGGCCGAAACCCTCGCGAAATCGGAAAGCCTCGAGGCCCACGGGCTCAGCGTGCGGGTGCGCCTCGACCGGCTCAACGAAGAGGGCTGAGGCCCTTCAGCCCAGCACCGCCAGCCAGCCCCAGACCGTGAAGATCGAGGCCGCCGTGCCGACCAGAACCGCCGTGGCGGCGGTGCGTTTGGCCGTGCCGTAGAGGCTGGCGAAGACATAGGCATTCACCCCCGGCGCCATCGAGGCCATCAGCACCGCCGAGCGCATCGGGCCGGTCTCCAGCCCGAACAGCTGCGACAGGCTCCAGACCACCGCCGGGTGCAGGATCAGCGAGACCCCGGCAATCCAGACCACGAGGCGCATCTCGCCTTCCGGGCGCAGGGTGGCGAGGATGCCGCCGAGGGCGAAAAGCGCCGCCGGAATCGCGCCGGAGGCCACCATGTCGATCGCCGACCAGAAACTGCCGGGCAGGGCGAGGCCCGAGGCGTTGAGCAGCGCCCCGCTGCCGATGCCGATGACGAAGGGGTTGCGCGCCATCGCCCGCAGCACCGAGCCCGCGGTTGCCAGCGCGCCCCCGCCGCCGGACCGGGCGATTTCCATGGCGGTGGTGGCAAGGATGTAGACGAAGGGGGCATGGAAGGCGATGATGGCGAAATTGTAGGCCAGCGCCTCGGTGCCATAGGCGCGCTCGGTGATCGGCAGCCCCAGAAGGCCGCCGTTCGAAAAGGCGGTGGCAAAGGCGACGGCGGCGCAGTCGGGCCACGGCCGGCCGAAGAGGAGCCGCGCCCCGAAAAGGCCGGCAAAAAAGCTCAGCGTCACCCCGGTATAGAAGGCGACGAGCATCGGCGGGTTGAAGGTTTCGCCGAGGTGCAGATGGGCGATGCCGCGAAACAGCAGAACCGGAATTGCAAAGCCCTGCGCGTATTTCATCAGGTATTCGAAAAGCGCATCGGGCGTGCCGAGAAAGCGCCGCGCGCCATAGCCGAAGCCGATCACCAGAAAGACCGGCAGGATGACCTCGATGAGCGCCGACATCAGGGCGCGGCGGCGGTAATGATCATCCCGTCATGGGCGGGGGTCACGTTTTCGGGCGTTTCGGCATCGACGGCGTCGTGGTCCATGTCGATATGCATGTTGGTGAGCACGCCGCGCTTCGCGCCGGATCGGGCGATCCACTCCAGCGCGAGGTCGAGATGGGCATGGGTCGGGTGCGGGCTGCGCCGCAGCGCATCGACGATGAACACCTCGAGCCCGTCGAGCACCGGCCATGCCGCCTCGGGAATGGCCGAGACATCGGGCAGATAGGCGATGTTCGCGACCCGGAAGCCGAGGGCGTCGATCGACCCGTGTTCGACCTCGAAGGGCGTCAGTTCCACCGCCCCGCCGGCGCCCTCGATGGTCACCGGCCCCTCGATCGTGTGCAAATCGAGGATCGGCGGGTAGGACGAGCCCTCGGGCTGCACGAAGGCATAGCCGAAGCGCGAGAGCAGCGCGTCCTGCGTGGCGCCGTCGGCCCAGACCGGAAGCCGCCGGCCGATGTTGTAGACGATCTGGCGCAGGTCATCGAGGCCGTGCACATGGTCGGCATGGGAATGGGTATAGAGCACCGCGTCGAGCTCGCCGACGCCGGCGTCGAGCATCTGCTCGCGCAGGTCCGGCGAGGTGTCGATCAGAACCCGGGTGACGCCGCCCGCGCCGTGGCGCTCGACAAGCACCGAGCAGCGCCGGCGCCGGTTCTTCGGGTTGGCCGGATCGCAGGCGCCCCAGCGCCCGCCGATCCGCGGCACGCCCCCCGACGAGCCGCAGCCGAGAATGATGAGGCGCAGCCCCTCCATCAGCCGCGCGCCTCCCACGCCGCGGCCTTGGTGAACAGGCGCTCGAAGTTTTCCTCGGTCCGGGCGGCGAAATCGGCGTAATCCATGCCGAAGGCCTCGGCGGCGGCGCGGGCGGTATGGGCGGTGAAGGCCGGCTCGTTGCGCTTGCCGCGGTGCGGCGGCGGCGCCAGATAGGGGCTGTCGGTCTCGACGAGGATCCGCTCGCGCGGGATGTCGGCGAAGATCGCCCGCAACTCGTGCGAGCGCGGGAAGGCGGTGATTCCCGACATCGACAGGTAGAAGCCGAGCTCGACGGCGGTTTCGGCCAGCGCGCGGCCGGAGGTGAAGCAGTGCAGCACGCAGGAAAAGGCCCCCGCGCGATGCTCTTCGGTGAGAATTTGCGCCATGTCCTCGTCGGCATCGCGCGAGTGGATGATCAGCGGCAGCCCGGTCTCGCGGGCCGCGGCGATGTGCAGGCGCAGGCTGACCTTCTGCGCCTCGGCACTGTCGGCGGTGTAATGGTAGTCGAGCCCGGTCTCCCCGATGCCGACGCATTTCGGATGGGCGGCGAGGGCGCGCAACTCCTCGAGCGTCGCCGGCGCCTCTTCGGCGGCATGCATCGGGTGAATCCCCGCCGCCCAGAACACCGGGTCATGGGCTTCGGCAATGGCGCGGGCCTTGTCGAAGGTGGCGCGGCGGGTGGCGATGGTCACCATCCGGTGCACCCCCGCCTCGGCGGCGCGGGCGATCACCGCCTCGAGCTCGCCGTCGAAATCGGGAAAGTCGAGGTGGCAGTGGCTGTCGGTTATCCTGGGGGGTGTCATGCGGCCTCGCCGGCGGCGGTCTCGTTGATTCTGAAGACCATATCGAGGATGAGCGCGGCGGGGTCAAGGTTGACGGCCCGGGCATGGTCGGCGCGGGCCGAGAGCGACTGCTGAAGCGCCGCCCAGCGGCGCGCGGCGTCCGGCCCCGGGGCAAGGCGGGCGAGAAGTTCCGCCTCGCCCGGAGCGGCCTCGGGCGTGGGGGCAAGACCCGCCCCGGTGCGCGCAAGGCGGGCCAGGAAACGCGCGATCAGCCAGATCACGAGGTCGAGGCGCTGGGCATTGGCCGCCCCGCTCACCGATCCGGCCAGCGCCAGCGCCGCCTGCCGGTCATGCCGCGGCGCCGCCTCGAAAATCCGCAGGATCTCGCGGTAGATCGCCAGCCCGTCGTTCTGCAACAGCCCCAGCGCCGCGCGCACCGACCCGCCGGCCAGCGCCGTCAGCGCCGGGGCCTCGTCGCCGGGCTCGGCCCCGGCCTGTGCGAGAGCGGCGGCCAGATCGTCGGGGCCAAGCGGGGCGAGGCGCAGCACCCGGCAGCGCGAGCGGATCGTCGGCAGAAGGCGCGAGGGCTGGTGCGCCACAAGCAGCAGGATGGTTCCGGCGGGCGGCTCTTCGAGCAGTTTCAGAACCGCGTTGGCGGTGGCCGGGTTCATCTCGTCGGCGGCATCGACGATGACCACCCGCCGCCCACTCTCGCTGGCCGGAGAAAGCGCGAGGAAGGCCTTGAGCCGGCGCGCCTCGTTGATGCGGATGTCGGCCGAAAGGCGGTCGCCCTTGTCGTTCGGCCCGCGGCGCAGGACAAAGAGCCCCGGATCGGCGCCGGCGGCCCGCAGGCGCCGGGCAACCGGGTGGTCCGGGTCGATTTCCAGCGAGGCCGGCGGCTCGGGGGCGCCGAAGAGCCCGCCGCCGGCCTCTGCCGGGTCGGGCGTGGCCAGCAGGAAACGGGCGATGCGCCAGGCGAGGGTGGCCTTGCCGACGCCCTCGGGGCCGGCCAGCATCCAGGCATGATGCAGGCGCCCGGCGTTGAACGCCTCGAGAAAGGCCGCCTCCGCCGGCGCCTGCCCGAACAGCCGCGCTGCCTCGCGCGGATGCGGCGCACCGTCGAGCCGGTCGGGCTCGGGAAGTTCGCCCGCTTCAGCCATGGAGCCGCTCGCGGGCGATGCGCGCCACCTCGGCGGCGACGTCTTCGGGTGGGCGGTCGCCATCGACGACGACGCAGCGGTGAGAAAATTCCTCGGCCAGGTCGAGAAAGCCGAGACGCATGCGGGCCTGCAGCTCGGTGCCGAAATCCTCGAACCGTTCTTCGTGGCCTGCCCGCCCGCGCGCCCGCGCAAGGCCCTTTTCCGGGTCCATGTCGATGATGAAGGTGAGGTCGGGCTCGCGCCCGATCATCAGCGCGTGCAACTGGTCGACGATGGCACGCAGGCCGGGGGCGCGCAGGCCCTGATACATCCGGGTGGAATCGGCGAAGCGGTCGCAGATCACCACCTCGCCGGCCTCCAGCGCCGGCGCGATCACCCGTTCGAGATGGTCGCGCCGGGCGGCGGTGAACAGCAGGATCTCGGTCTCGGGCGACCAGCGATCCGGGTCGCCCTCGAGCACGAGGCGGCGGATCTCCTCGGCGCCGGGGCTGCCGCCGGGCTCGCGCGTGGCGCGCACCGCGTGGCCGTCGGCGGCAAGGGTCGCGGCCAGCATCCGCGCCTGCGTCGACTTGCCCGATCCGTCGATGCCCTCGAATGAGATGAAATAACCGCCCATCGTCAGTTGGTCAGCGCGTTGCCCGGCTCGTCCGGTTCCGGCGCGGGGGGCGCCGCCGGCGGGGGCGGCGCTGGCCCGAACCGCTCCATGGCCATGTCGAGCACCCGGCCCGCTGCCGCCCCGAGCCGCGGCAGGAAGCCCGCGCGCGCCACCGGCCCTTCGGCATAGAGCGGCACCCGGCTCGGCGGCAGCCCGTCGCGCAGCACGGTCATTTCGGCAAGCTTCTGCCCGGCGGCCACCGGCGCCATGATCGGGTCGGTCCAGTCGATGCGGGCGGTGAGCTGGTCGCCCCCGATCACCGGCACGAGCAGCGACACGTCCCGCGCCGGCACCAGCCCGACGCGCTCGGGCGCGCCGAGAAAGACCGGCACCTCGGCCACGCGCTGGCCGGCCTTGAGCGGGGTTTTCACCGTGAACTGCCGGAAGGCCCAGTTGACGATCGCCTCGGCTTCCTTGGCGCGGGCGGCGGCGGACTCGAGCCCCGAGATCACGAAGACGATGCGCCGCCCGCCCTGCACCGCCGAGCCGACGAGGCCATAGCCGGCTTCCTGCGTGTGCCCGGTCTTGAGCCCGTCGGCGCCGATCCCGAGCTTGAGCAGCGGGTTGCGGTTGAAGCGGTTGTCGGGGGCGCGGTTGTCGAAGGGAAATTCTTTCTGGCCGAAATAATGGTAGTATTGCGGGAACTTCGTGATCAGGCGCACCGCGAGGATGGCCAGATCGCGCATCGACATGCGCTGGCCGGGGTCGGGCCAGCCCGAGGCGTTGACGAAGGTCGAATTGCGCATGCCGAGGGCCTTGGCCCGCTCGGTCATCATCCGGGCGAAGGCTTCTTCGGTGCCGCCCAGCGCCTCGGCCACCACCACGCAGGCATCGTTGCCGGAGTTGACGATGATGCCCTGGATCAGCTCTTCGACGGTGGGCCGGTCGGTGGTGTTGAGAAACATCGTCGAGCCGCCCATCGCCTGGGCCCGCTCGGAGACCCGAAAGCGCGTGTCGAGGCTCACCCGCCCGTCTTCCAGCGCCTCGAACAGCATGTTCACCGTCATCAGCTTCGACATCGAGGCCGGCGGCAGCGGCTGGTCGGCGTTCTTCTCGAGCAGGATGGTGTTGGTCGTCAGGTCATAGACGATCGCCGCGCGGGCGTTGGTCTCGAAGGCGCGGGCGGGCAGGGCGGCCAGCGCCGTCAGGGCGAAGAGGGCGGCGAGGCGGACGAGGGCGCGGATGACAAACGGCACGGGCGGGCGAATCCTTCCTCATGTTGCGGGCGGGGCGGGTGCCCCGCCGGTCAGTTTGTCACGAAATAGGCGTCGGTGAAACCGAGCTCCTTGATCTTCCTGAGCAGCGCCGCACGTTCGGAAACCGAGGTCGTCGGGCCGACCACCACGCGCCAGAACTTCTTGCCGCTCATCGTGCCCGGCTTGATGGTGGGCACGATCCCGGCCTGACGCATCGCCTCGGCGGTGTTGTTGGCATTTGACTGCACCGAGAAGATGCCGATCTGGATATAGGGTTTCTCGAGGCCGGCGCCGGGGCTGCGCGAGGCCGCTTCCGGCGCACCCGAAACCGCCGGCGCCGCTTCGGCGGCATCGAGCGCGGCGGCAGCGGCGGCGATCGGATCGTCAAGCGGGGCGGTGGCAACGGCAGGGCTGGCCGCGGCCGTCGCGGCGGGGGCGGCACCATCGCCCGTGCCGGCCGCGTCGGAAGGCTCGGGCACCGCCTCGCGGCGCAGGGCGGTGACGTTCAGCATCGCCGGCTTGCCGGCCAGCATGCCCAGCGCCTCGGCGGCATCGGACGAGACCTGGAAGGCCGGGCCCGGGGTTTCGCGCTCGGGCCGGTAGATGACGCCGATCACGAACTTGCCGTTGTCCTGGTTGCGGATGATCACCCGCTCCGGGTCGGTGACATCCTTGTGGGCAACCCAGACCCCGCCCAGCGACGGGCGCCCGTCCCACAGCCCCTTGTCGGTGACCTGGAACACCTCCGGCGCCTCGACATCGCGCTCGACGGTGCGGCTGGTGGCATTGGCGGCCACCGCCCCGTCCTTGGCCGACGGTTGCAGGAACGCCGGCATCTGCACCTGATCGCACCCCGTGAGCGCCAGCGCGCCGCCGAGTGCGAAGACGAAACCGAAAGGAATGCCTCTTGCCATGTCTGCCTGGCCCCTTGCTGCCGGACGTTGCCGGTTCTGCCGAATGGCGCTTGTGCACCTTGCGCGCGACATTAGCGGCTCGCCACGGGCAAGGAAAGCCTTGCGCGCATGATCGGCAAATTCGTGCGGGGGAAGCGGGGCGCCCGGTCAGAGCACGAAGTCGGAGGCGGTGAGCTTGCCCGGATCGTTCTCGATCAGGATGGCGAAATCCGCGAGCCCGTCGCCGTCGACATCGGCTTCGACAAGCGCATCCTTCTTCTTGTAGCGCAACTCGCCGGCCACGTTGTTGAAACCGCCGGAGATGAAGGTGAAGGCATCGTCGCCGCCGCCGGCGATGGCGTCGATTCCGCTCAGGTCGATCACGTCCTTGCCGATCTCGAAATCGGTGATCGTGTCGCCATAGTCGAGCGTCGCCTTGGTAATCACGTCGTTGTTCGTCATGCTGTCGTCGACCCGGTTGTAGACGAAAGTGTCGTCGCCCTTGCCGCCGGTGAGCGTGTCCTTGCCGGCGTCGCCCTCGATCACGTCCTTGCCCTTGCCACCGTCAATGGTGTCGTCCCCCTGGCGTCGGCGGCGCCGGTGAGGGTCAGGTTTTCGACATTTGCGCCAAGCGTGTAGGACTGGCCGGTTTCAACGGTGTCGGTGCCCTGGTTGCCGTATTCGAAGATCGTCACGCCCGGCCCGTCGATCTGGTAAAGGTCGTCGCCGCCGCCCCCCTTGATCGTGCCCGTCACCGTTCCGCCGAGGTTGGTGAAGGTGTCGTTGCCCGACCCGGGAAAAACGTCGCGGGAAATCACCCCGGAGTTCACGACGGTATTGTCGGAGCCGTTGTCGAGATAGATCGCATAGACGGACAGGGAGTTTTCGCGCCAGTGCGTATTGGCGATCACGCCGTGGTTCTCGATCACCGTCTGCCCAGGCCCGTAGACAGCGGCGCGGAAGGAGGTGTTGTCGCCCGTGGCGTCGCTGACCAGTTGCCCGAAGTTGACGAGATTTCCGCCCTGGTTGCTAAACTGGACCGCCGCGTAGGTGGCCCAGACCTCGGCGGAGGACGACACGAGCACGTCGAATGCCTCGGTGACGGAATGGATGCCGAGCCCGACGGTGTCGGTGGCAAAGATCTTGCCCTGGGCGACCACGTTTATGCCAGTCGCCAGAATGTTTGCAGCGATACCGTCGACCTTCCAGGTGCCGGCAAGAACATAGGTCTCGTCCGACGCGATCAAGACCTGTTGGGTGGTTTTTGAATCGACAACGGTCACGCCCATCGAAACTCTCCCTGAAATGCCGCGACGATCCGCCGCCATCAAATTGATTGAACTAATCCGTCGATGCTGCCTCCGTCCGCGCCCCTGTCAAGTTTGGGCCTCGGCCCTTTCAGAATCATCCCGCCCGGGGTATCGGGGTGGCGACCCGCGGGAGTCGCACGGTCGTCGATCGCGGCGATCGTCAGGCTCGTGCACCGGTCGTCCGGAAGGGTGGCAGAGTGGTCGATTGCACCGGTCTTGAAAACCGGCGATGCGAAAGCATCCGTGGGTTCGAATCCCACCCCTTCCGCCACTGTCCCTTGCGGAATTTTTCTCTTCCTCTGCGAGCCCGAAATTTTTCCCATGTTTTCAAGGGTTACGCCGGTGGGATGTTCACCGCCGG
>RFKM01000234.1 GCA_003694465.1 Alphaproteobacteria bacterium | reverse complement strand
TTGCGGGGTTCCGCGCCCGGGCACGGGCGAAGGGGCTTGCGGCGGCGACGCTCGACCGGGCCTTGGCCACGGCGCGGTTCCTGCCCGACGTGCTCGAGAAGGACCGGGCGCAATTCCAGTTCCGCCGCACGCTCGAAGACTACATCGCCATTGCCGCCTCGCCCGAGAGGCTGCGGGCCGGGCGGGCGAAACTGCGCCGGCACGCGCGGCTGCTGGAGCGAATCGAGGCGCGCTATGGCGTCGAAAAGGAGGTGGTCGCCGCGATCTGGGGCATGGAAAGCTCGTTCGGCGCGCGCCGGGGCGAAACGCCGGTGATCTCGGCGCTGGCGACGCTGGGCTGGAAAAGCCGGCGGGCGGCGTTTTTCGAGGGCCAGCTGATCGCGGCGCTGAAGATCGTCGCGGCCGGCGACATTGCCCCGGAGAAGATGACCGGCAGCTGGGCCGGGGCGATGGGGCACACCCAGTTCATCCCCACGACCTACCTCGCCCATGCCGTCGATTTTACCGGCGATGGCCGGCGCGACATCTGGAGCGACGATCCGTCCGATGCGCTGGCATCGACGGCCAATTATCTCGCCCGGTCGGGTTGGCAGACCGGCGCGCCCTGGGGGCTCGAGGTGCGCCTGCCGAAGGGGCACGACGCCCTTGCCACGCGCTCGATCGCCCAGTGGCGGACCCGCGGCGTTCGCCCGGCGGCGGGCGGGGTGCTGCCCGATCACGGACCGGCGACGCTGATTCTGCCCAACGGCGCCGGCGGGCCGGCGTTTCTGCTGTTTCACAATTACAAGGTGCTGCGCGCCTACAATGACTCGATGAAATATGCCCTGGCCGTGGGCCATCTTTCCGACCGGCTTGCCGGGGGCGGGCCGCTCGTTGGCCGTTTCGGACCCGACGCCCAGGGGCTGACGCTGGCCGAGCGCCGCGAGATCCAGAAGCGCCTGATGCGCCGGGGCTTCGATGTCGGCGGCGCCGACGGGGTGATCGGCGACAAGACGACGGCCGCGATTCGCGCCTTCGAGGCGGCCCAAGGCCTGCCCGTCACGGGGATCGCCTCGAAAGCGCTTCTTCAGGCACTGCGCCGATGAGGCAAGAGATTCAGTTTTCCTGCATTTTCGAGGTTTGACGCGTGGAATTGGGCGGGAAAAACTGTCCAGTTCAAACATTCAATGAAAATCGCGGCACGGGTCTCGGCAAAGGCGTCGCGACCGCCATTCGGCGACCTGGCATGTCGCCCCTGGGTCGCCCGCCACCCGCGCAGCGTTGGTCCGGGGTGGCACCCGCTGACCTTCCCGGACTCTACGAATCCAGATTCCTGATTCAGGACTTGCCGAGCGGCAGGAAGCGAACCAGGCGGCCGCGGGTGCATGTCCCGGAAGGTCGCGCGCACCGGGCGGGTGAGCCACGCGGCGACCGGCCCTCATATGAAGGGGCTCGGAAATGATCCCGGCCGACTTGGCAGCGCCGCCGCCACCGGCTATCCAGACGCAACAGACTGGAGCGCCCCATGTGGAATGACCGTTTCAACACCCCCGAATACATCTTCGGCACGGCGCCGGCGGCCTTTCTCGTCGATCATGCCGACTGGCTCGTGCCCGGCGCGACGGGGCTGGCGGTGGCCGACGGGGAGGGGCGCAACTCGGTGTTCATGGCCGAGCGCGGCGTCGTCACCACGGCGATGGACATGAGCGAGAACGCGTTGGCCAAGGCGCGGGCCCTTGCCGCCGAGCGCGGGGTGCAGGTCGATTACCGCCTCGGTTCGGTCACCGACTGGGACTGGGACGCGGTCCAATACGACATCGTCGCGGCGATCTTCATCCAGTTTCTCGGCCCCGAGGCGCGGGCGCAGGTGTTCGACGGGATGATGCGGGCGCTGAAGCCCGGCGGCGTTTTGCTCCTGCATGGCTACACGCCCGAGCAGATCGCCCATGGCACCGGCGGGCCGCCGCAGGTCGAAAACCTCTATACCGAGGCGCTGCTGCGCGAGGCCTTCGCGCCGCTCGAGATCGTCGAGCTGAGGAGCTACGAGCGCGAACTCGACGAGGGGCGCGGCCATTCCGGCCGTTCGGCGCTCATCGACATGGT
Organism: Alphaproteobacteria bacterium; assembly: GCA_003694465.1. Taxonomy (GTDB): domain Bacteria; phylum Pseudomonadota; class Alphaproteobacteria; order Rhodobacterales; family Rhodobacteraceae; genus RFKM01. Next base: position 2,013 of record RFKM01000234.1, on the reverse strand, counting down.
GGCGCGCAAGCCGGCCTGAGGGCGCTTGCCGCCGCCGGTCCCGCGTGCCAGAGGGGGGCATGGGCCGTTTTCGCACACATGTCCGTGCCCATCTGGCGCTCGGCCTGCCGCTTGTCGGCAGTCACCTCGCGCAGATGGCGATCGGAGTCACCGATACGGTGATGCTGGGCTGGTATGACGTCGAGGCGCTGGCGGCGCTGGTGCTGGCCAACACGCTTTACATGGTGCTGTTCCTGTTTGGCTCGGGCTTTGCCTTCGCGGTGATGCCGCTGGTCTCGGCGGCGGCGGAACAGGGCGATGAGACCCGCATCCGCCGGGTCACCCGCATGGGGCTGTGGATCTCGACCGGGTTCGCGCTGGGAGTGCTGCCGCTGCTGTGGTTTTCCGGCCCGCTGCTGGTGGCGCTGGGGCAGGAGCCGGCGCTGGCCGCCGATGCCCAGTCCTACCTGCGGATCATGGGCTGGGGAATCGTCCCGGCCCTCGCGGTGATGGTGCTGAAAAGCTACCTCTCGGCGCTCGAACGCGCGCGGGTGCAGCTTCTGGTGGTCATCCTCGCGGCGATCGCCAATGCCGGGGTGAACGGGCTGCTGATCTTCGGCGCCCTCGGCTTTCCCGAGCTGGGCATCCAGGGCGCGGCGATCGCCTCGCTGGTGGTGCAGCTGGTATCGGTGGCGGCGCTGGCGGCCTATGCGCTGCGCAGCTTCCCGGCGCACGGGCTCTTCCACCGACTCTGGCGGCCCGACCCGGAGGCATTGCGCGAGGTGGCGACGATGGGCCTGCAGGTGGCGCTGACGGTTCTGGCCGAGACCGGGCTTTTTTCGCTCAGCTCGGTGCTGGTCGGCCTGCTCGGCACGGTGCAATTGGCGGCCCACGGCATTGCCCTGCAACTGGCCTCGATCTCGTTCATGGTGCCGCTGGGCTTTTCTAACGCGGCGACGGTGCGCGCCGGGCGGGCCTTCGGCCGGGGCGACGGGGTGGCCCTCGGCGAGGGGGCACTGGCGGCCCTTGCCCTCGGCCTCGGCTGGGCGGCGCTGGCCATGGCGCTCTTTCTCGGGGCGCCGGCGCTGCTCGTCGGGCTCTTCATCGACCCGGCCGACCCGCTGCGCGGCGAGATCCTCGCCGCCGGCCGGCGACTGCTCTTTGTCGCGGCGCTGTTCCAGTTCTTCGACGCCACGCAGGTGATCGCCGTCGCGCTGCTGCGCGGCATCCAGGATACCCGCCTGCCGATGTGGATCGCCGCGGCCAGCTATTGGCTGATCGGCGCGCCGGCGGCATGGGCGATCGGGGTCTGGGCCGGCGTCGGGGCGGTGGGCGTCTGGCTCGGTCTGGTCTGCGGCCTCGGGGCGGCGGCGGTCTTTCTCTCGGCGCGGTTCTGGCGGCGGGCGCGGCTGGTCGGGGATCAGGCGCCGCTCTGAACCCGCTCGGCCTTCTTGCGCACCAGAACCGTGCGCAGATCGTGCATCGCCAGCAGCAGCGCGTCGGTCACCGCCTCGAGATCTTCGTCGGAGGCGCGGGTCTGGGCCCAGTGCGCCGTCAGGTTCAGGTGATCGACGGTGCGCAGGATGTCGTCGATGTCGCGGGCGGCGAGGGTGGCCTTGCGCCGCTCCATCCAGTCGCGGATCGCGGCGAGGTCGTCCTCGGAGAGTTCACGGTCGCCATGGGCGCGGATCTCGCCGTTGCGGATGTTGACCGCGGCGATCTGCTCGAGCTCGATGCGCCGCTGCCGGTTCTCGCCATCGACGCGAAAGACGAAGGCGCCGTTCTCGCGGACGCGAAAGTAATATTCGGGCAACTTGACCGTCATCGTGACCAACCTCCGCCCCTCGGGCCCATGCACCATTCACCTGTGACGCCAAGGGCAGGTTACGGCACCGGGCGCCCGGGCGGCAAGGGCGCTCAGCGCAGGCCGGCGCAGAAATCCTGAATTCGCGTGCAGGCCTCGGTGAGCGCCTCGTCGGAGGTGGCGTAGCTGACGCGGAAGGCCGGGCTCACCCCGAAGGCGGCGCCGAAGAC
>RFKM01000233.1 GCA_003694465.1 Alphaproteobacteria bacterium | reverse complement strand
CGGTGCGGGTCTTCATGGCGGGTCCTTCGGGCGGGGTCAGCGGTTCAGCACCCGCCCGGCGACGGCATCGAGACGGGCGAGGAGGGCCGGGTCGCGCTTGTCGGGGGCGGTCATGATGGCAAAGTCGAGGGCGGTGTTGCAGCCGTGCGCGCAGGGCGTGTGGGCCGAAGTCAGCCGGGCGGGCAGGTTGGCGACCAGCGCCTTGGCGGCGGAGGTGTTGGCCTCGAGGGTGGCGAGAATCTCGGTGATGTCGACCTCGCCGTGCTGGGGGTGCCAGCTGTCGTAATCGGTGACCATCGCCACCGAGGCGTAGCAGATCTCGGCCTCGCGGGCGAGCTTGGCCTCGGGCATGTTGGTCATGCCGATGACGTCGGCGCCCCAGACCTCGCGATACATCCGCGATTCCGCGAGGGTCGAGAATTGCGGGCCCTCCATCGCCAGATAGGTGCCGCCCATGTGCACGGTCACCCCTTCGGCGGCCTCGAAGGCGGCGGCCGAGAGGCGAGGGCAGGTCGGGTGGGCGAGGCTGACATGGGCCACGCAGCCGCTGCCGAAAAAGCTTTTCGGCCGGGCGAAGGTGCGGTCGATGAACTGGTCGACGATGACGAAATCGCCCGGTTTCATCTCTTCGCGGAACGACCCGCAGGCCGAGAGGCTGACGATGTCGGTGACGCCGAGGCGCTTCAGGGCGTCGATGTTTGCCCGGTAGGGCACGTCGGACGGGCTGTGAACATGGCCGCGCCCGTGACGGGGCAGGAAGGCCATCTTCACCCCGCCAAGCCGGCCGGTGAAGATCTCGTCCGAGGGGGTGCCCCAAGGCGTTTCGACCCGCTGCCAGCGGCCGTCTTCCAACCCGTCGATCTCGTAAAGCCCCGAGCCGCCGATGATGCCGATCATGCGTTCCATGCGCCCCTCCGTGAGTGCCGGGGGCATGGATGCAGAATGGCCGGCGATTTTCAACCGCGAATCGCGCGGGGTGCGCGGGCGCAGCCCCGGCAGGCCCATCCGGCGGTGCCGCGCCCGGCGGGATGACGCCTTTCGGGGCCTGCGCCCTCATCGCCGGACAAGGACTCCGGATTCCTGGAGTCTGCGGGTCATGCGGGCCGAGGCGGCACGCGGAGAGGCCGGCTGGCCTTGCCCCGGAAGCCCGCGCGGCCGGAGCGCGGGCCGCCGGTGGTGTGCAGGGGCGGCCGCAGCGGTCGGACGGGGCGTCGGAGTTTCGGACGCGGTCCAAAAGCCGGTCCAGATTCCGCCTGCGGCGGGACCGCCGGCTGAATGGCCGGGGGGCATGGGCCCGCTGGTCACACCGCTCCGGCAGTAATCATTCGCCGGGGCGGCGGAGTTCGAAGGCTTCGCGGATCACCGTGTAGTCGCGGTAGCCGAGCCGGGCGACGAGGCCGAAACGGGTCACGTCGAAACGCCCGTCAACGAGGCAGTCGTCGCGCAGGTGGACGCCGACCACCCGCCCGATGACGGCGATGTTGCCCTCGCCCTCCAGGTCGATCACCTGCGAGAGGCGGCATTCGAGGGCGGCGGGGGCGAGGGCCACGCGCGAGCAGGCAATCTCGCTGCAGGCCGCCTTGGTGACCTTGGCGGCGGCGAATTCGTCGGTCGTGGCCGGGAACTCGGCCGCCGAGGCGTTCATGTGGGGCAGGCCCTCTTCCTCGACGACATTGATGCAGAAGACGCCGGTCTGTTCGATGTTCGAGAGCGTGTCCTTGCCGCGCAGCCGGTCGGACTTGCCCCCGGTGGTGGCAAAGAGAACCTGGGGCGGCGCGTAGGCAACGGCGGTGAAGAAGGAATAGGGGGCGAGGTTGTCATGACCATCGGCGCTGCGCGTCGAAATCCAGGCGATCGGGCGCGGGGCGACGATCGCCGTGAGCGGATCCTCGGCCAGAGCTGGCCCATCGTCGGGACGATAGAACATCGGGGGCTCCATTTCATCGTTTGCCCTGCTCATACGCCCATGTTAGGGCGCGTTCCAGCCCGAATGGCAGGCAAGAGGCGGCGGGGTTGATCACACTGGCGGAAGAAACGGCGCAGGACTGGTGGGAGGTCGAGGCCCTCTATGACCTGTGCTTTGCGCCGGGGCGCGAGGCGCTTTCGTCCTACCGGCTGCGCGATGGCGTGGCGCCGGTGGCAGACCTGTCGCTCACGGCGCGCGACGGCGAAGGGATCCTGGCCGGGGCGATCCGCTACTGGCCGGTGCGGGTCGGCGGGGCCGATGCCCTGCTGCTCGGTCCGGTCGCCGTCCATCCGACGCGGCAGGGCGAGGGCATCGGCGGCCTGCTGATCCGCGACAGTCTCGAACGGGCGGCGCGCCTCGGCTGGACCCGTGTCATGCTCGTGGGCGACGAACCCTATTACCGGCGCTTCGGGTTCCGCAAGCTTCGGGGCGTTGTCATGCCACCGCCGACGAACCCCGAGCGGGTCCTGGGCCTTGCCCTTTCGCCCGGGGCATGGGACGGGGTGGCGGGGCCGGTGGAGCGCGCCGGACCGGCTTGATCTGCGCCAGTGCCGGATGCGCCCGGGCCCTTGCCGCGCGCGCCCTGCGCCACAGGTCCACCCCGCACACGAGGCCGACCAGCGCCATCACCGCGCCAAAGGCGAAACCGGCATAGGCGAGCATGGCGGCAACGAGGCTCGCACCGGAAAGAAAGGCGATGGACGCGGCCATCGAGCCGACCAGGAAGCCGCAGGCGACAAGCAGGAGAATCATCGGCACCTCCGATTCGTTTCGGGCAGGATGGCCGAAGGGAATTAAGGTGTGGTGAATCCCGGCGTGGGCGGGGCTGCGGCGTCGCTTCGGGGCTCGTGGGGCCGGGCGCCGCGACCCTCGCCCTGTGCCTTCAGGAAGGCGGTGACGGCCGGGCGCACCGATTGTGCCCCTTCGGCGCGGGCGGCCTCGATCGCATCGCGCAGGGCGCAGAGATTCGTGCGCCGGATCAAGCTCTTGACCGGACCGATCGAGGCCGGACGCATCGAGAGGTCGCGCAGCCCGAGGGCGGCGAGAGTGACCGCCTCGACGGGCCGGCCCGCGTCTTCTCCGCAGAAGCTGAGCGGCGTTCCCGCCTCGGCGCAGCGTTCGACCACCCGCTCGATGAGCGCGAGGAAGGAGACGTTG
>RFKM01000232.1 GCA_003694465.1 Alphaproteobacteria bacterium | reverse complement strand
CGGATCGACTGCCCCGTCGAGGTGGCGAGCATCACCTGATCCTCGATTGCCACCGGCAGGGCGGCCACGAGCGGGCCGCCGCGCATCGCCCGGTCGGCCGCCGCCACGCCCTGACCGCCCCGCCCGCGCACCGGGTAGTCATGGCTCGAGGTGAGCTTGCCGAAGCCGCGTTCGGTGATCACCAGAATGAGGTCTTCGGCGGCGCGCATCTCCTCGAAGCGCTCGGCGCTGATCGCCCCCGCGGCTTCGAGCTCGGCCTCCTCCTCGGCGCCCTCCTCGTCGCTCCCGGCCAGCGCCCGGCGCATCTTGAGGTAGGCGGCGCGTTCTTCCGGGCTGGCCTCGAAATGGCGGATCACCGCCATCGACACCACCCGGTCTTCGTCCGAAAGCAGGCGGATGCCGCGCACCCCGGTCGAATCGCGCCCCTTGAACACCCGAACGTCGGTCGCCGGGAAGCGGATCGCCCGCCCGCCGGCGGTGACCAGCAGCACGTCGTCGTCATCGGTGCAGATGCGCGCGTTCACCAGATCCACCCCCTCGGGCAGCTTCATGGCGATCTTGCCGTTGCGCATTACGTTGGTGAAATCCGAAAGCGCATTGCGTCGCACGTCGCCCGTCGAGGTGGCCAAGACGATGCGCAGCTTGTCCCAGTCCTCTTCCGGGGCGTCCACCGGCATGATCGCGGCGATGGAAACGCCGGGGTTGATCGGCAGGATGTTGACGATCGCCTTGCCCTTGGCGGTGCGCCCGCCCAGCGGCAGGCGCCATGTCTTGAGCTTGTAGACCATCCCGTCGGTGGTGAAGAACAGCAGCTGGGTGTGGGTGTTGGCGACGAAGAGCGTGGTGACCACGTCTTCTTCCTTGGTCGACATCCCCGAAAGCCCCTTGCCGCCGCGCCGCTGGGCGCGGAACTCGGCCAGCGGCGTGCGCTTGGCCCAGCCCGAGGCGGTGATCGTCACCACCATGTCTTCGCGCTCGATCAGGTCTTCGTCGTCCATGTCGCCGGACCACTCGACGATCTCGGTGCGCCGCGGCACGGCATAGGCCTCTTTCACCTCCCGCAGTTCGTCCGCGATGATCGCCATGATCCGCTCGCGCGAGCGCAGGATGTCGAGATAATCCTTGATCTTCGCCGCCAGCTCTTCGAGCTCGTCGGTCACTTCCTTGACGCCAAGCTGGGTGAGGCGCTGAAGGCGCAGATCGAGAATCGCCCGCGCCTGCGTTTCCGACAGGTTGTAGGTGCCGTCATCGTTCATCTTGTGGGTCGGATCGTCGATGAGGGCGATGAACGGGGCAATCTCCTCGGCCGGCCAGCGCCGCTCCATCAGCCGGGCGCGGGCCTCGGCGGCATCGCGCGAGGCACGGATCGTCGCCACCACCTCGTCCACGTTCGACACCGCCACGGCAAGGCCCACCAGCACATGGCTGCGCTCGCGCGCCTTGCGCAACAGGAAGGCCGTGCGCCTTGCGACAACTTCTTCGCGGAAGGCAATGAAATTGCTCAGGAACCCGTGCAGGGTCAGCTGCTCGGGCCGGCCGCCGTTCAGCGCCAGCATGTTGCAGCCGAAGGAGGTCTGCAGCGGCGTGAAGCGGTAAAGCTGGTTCAACACCACCTCGGGCGTGGCGTCGCGCTTGAGCTCGATCACCACCCGCACGCCGATCCTGTCGCTCTCGTCCTGAATATGGGCAATGCCCTCGAGCTTCTTCTCGCGCACCAGCTCGGCGATCTTCTCGATCATCGCCGCCTTGTTCACCTGGTAGGGGATCTCGTCGACGATGATCGCGTGGCGATCCTTGCGAATCTCCTCGACCCGGGTCTTGGCCCGGATGATCACCGACCCGCGCCCCTCGGTATAGGCCTTGCGCGCCCCCGAACGGCCCAGCAAGACCCCCCCGGTCGGGAAGTCGGGGCCGGGGATGTAGTCCATCAGCTGCAGCGAATCGAGATCGGGGTTCTCGATCAGCGCCAGCGTCGCATCGACCACCTCGCCGAGGTTGTGGGGCGGAATGTTGGTGGCCATGCCCACGGCAATGCCGCCGGCGCCGTTGACCAGCATGTTGGGAAAGCGCGCCGGAAGAACCGTCGGCTCCTGGTCCTTGCCGTCGTAATTGTCCTGGAAATCGACCGTGTCCTTGTCGATGTCCTCGAGCAGCGCCTGCGCCGCCTTCGCCATGCGCACCTCGGTATAGCGAAAGGCGGCGGGCGGATCGCCGTCCATGGAGCCGAAGTTGCCCTGACCGTCGAGCAGCGGCAGGCTCATCGAGAAATCCTGCGCCATCCGCACGAGGGCGTCATAGATCGCCGCATCGCCATGCGGGTGATACTTGCCCATCGCGTCGGCCACCGGGCGCGACGACTTGCGATAGGGCTTGTCGTGGGTGTTGCCGACCTCGTGCATGGCATAGAGAATGCGCCGATGCACCGGCTTCAGCCCGTCGCGCAGATCGGGGATCGCCCGGCTCACGATCACGCTCATCGCGTAATCGAGATAGGAGGCGCGCATCTCTTCCTCGATGGTAATCGAGGGGCCCTTCGGCGCCGCCGCTTCCGGCGTCATTTCTCCGGTGTTTTCAGGAGGTTCTGGAGTATTG
>RFKM01000027.1 GCA_003694465.1 Alphaproteobacteria bacterium | reverse complement strand
GCTCGGGATCGGCACGAACGGCTACTGGAAGACATGGACCGGCACGGCGATCAACCGCGGCTTCACGCAGGGGCTCACCAGCCAGGACTTCGCGCTCGACCTCGACACCGTCACGTCGGGCGGGTTCCTGATCTGACTCAGAAGGCGTCGCGCTGGTTGGCCGGGGCGGCGTCTCGGAAGGCGGGCAGGTCGTCGAGCGCGGCGAAGATCTGCGCCGTCACCGGGTAGGGGGTCATGTCGATGCCGAAGCGGATGTTGTTCCACATCTGGGCATAGAGGCAGCAATCGGCATAGCCCGGGCGCTCGCCCCAGCAATAGGGGCCGGGAACCGGGCGGTTGGCGAGAAGCTGCTCGAGCGGGCCGAAGGTGGCCGCGACCCAGTGGGCGATCCAGCGCGCCTTGCCATCCTCGCCGCCACCAAGCTCGTTGGCGACGTAGTTCAGCACCCGCAGGTTGGTGAGCGGGTGGATGTCGAGGGCGATCATCTGCCCCAGCGCCCGCACCCTGGCGCGGGCCACCGGGTCGGCAGGCAGCAGCGGCGGCTCGGGATACGCCTCTTCGAGGTAGTCCATGATCGCCAGCGATTGGGTCAGCACGGTGCCGTCTTCGAGCTCGAGCGCCGGCACGAGGCCCTGGGGGTTGCGGGCGAGGTAGTCGGCCCCGCGGTGCTCGCCCTTGACCAGGTGCACCGGCACATAGTCATAGGCCAGCCCCTTGAGGTTCAGGGCGGCGCGCAGGCGGGTCGAGGTGGAGGAGCGGAAGTAATTGTGCAGTTTCAGCGTCATTTCGGGCCCTTTCGTTGGCGCCAGATTGCCACGGGCAGGGGCGGGCGAAAAGGGGCGACGGGGTGGACAGCGGCGCCATTCCGGGCGAACAGGGGGCATGACGAACGCAAGCCCGCCCGTTGCCGCCGAGGCCATCACTGCCGCCGATGCCGTGCGCCGCGCCGCGCGCCTGTCGGTCGCCCCGATGATGGACTGGACCGACCGCCATTGCCGGTATTTCCACCGGCTGATGAGCCGCGAGGCGCTGCTCTATACCGAGATGGTCACCGCGCCGGCCTTGGTGCGGGGCGGGGCGGGGCATCTGCTCGACTTCAGCCCCGAGGAGCATCCCGTCGCCGTGCAGCTGGGCGGGTCGGACCCGGAAGAGCTGGCCGAGGCCACGCGCCTGTGCGTGGCGCGCGGCTACGACGAGGTGAACCTCAACGTCGGCTGCCCGTCGGACCGGGTGCAGTCGGGCGCCTTCGGGGCGGTGCTGATGAAAAGCCCGGCGCTCGTGGCCGAGTGCCTCGCGGCGATGCAGGACGCCGCCGGAGGGGTTGAAGTCACGGTGAAATGCCGCATCGGCGTTGACGATCAGGAGCCCGAGGAGGTCTTGCCGGCCTTTCTCGAGGCGGTGCGCGGCGCCGGCGTGCGGCGCGCCACGATCCATGCCCGCAAGGCCTGGCTCGAAGGGCTGAGCCCGAAGCAGAACCGTGACGTGCCGCCGCTCGACCATCCGCTGGTGCACCGGATGAAGGCGGCCTTTGCCGACATGCACCTGTCGATCAATGGCGGCATCGCCACGCTGGAGGCGGCGCGCGCCCATCTGGAGGCCGGGATGGACGGGGTGATGATCGGGCGTGCGGCCTATCACAGCCCGGCGGCGGTGCTGCTGGGGGCGGATGCGGAGATCTTCGGCGCCCCCGGCCCTTCGCCCAGCGAGCACGACGTCGCCCGGGCGATGCTGCCCTATATCGAGGCGCATCTGGCCGGGGGCGGCCGCCTCGGCGATGTCACCCGGCACATGCTCGGCCTCTTTGCCGGACGACCCGGGGCGCGGGCGTGGCGGCGGGTGCTCTCGGAAGGGGCGGCGCGGCCGGGGGCAGGGCCGGAGCTGGTGCTTGACGCGCTGGCCCAAGTGCCCGAAGAGCCGATGGTGCAACCTCAAGTGCGGGAGGCCTGAATGCCCGATATTGCAACCCTTCTGCCGCTGCTTCTGCTGCTCATGGCCATCGGCGCCCTCGCCGGGGTTCTGGCCGGGCTGCTCGGGGTCGGGGGCGGTATCGTCCTCGTGCCGGCCTTCTATTACCTCTTTGCCGGCCTCGGCTACGAACAGGGCGAACTGATGCAGGTCTGCCTGGCCACCTCGCTGGCGACGATCATCGTCACCTCGGCGCGCTCGGTGCTCTCGCACAACCGCAAGGGGGCGGTGGAATGGACCATCCTGAAGGGCTGGGCGCCGGGGATCGTCTTTGGCGCGGTGATCGGCGTTCTGGTCGCCGCCAGCCTGCGCACCCCGCAATTGCAGGCGATCTTCGGGGTGCTGGCCTTCGGCATCGGCCTTTACATGCTCTTCGGCCGCCACGACTGGCGCATTGCCCATGACATGCCCGGCCCGCTCCTGCGCAGCCTGCTCTCGCCGATGGTGGGCTTTCTGTCGGTGCTGATGGGAATCGGCGGCGGCTCCTTCGGGGTTCCGATCATGACCCTGCACGGCGTACCGATCCACCGCGCCGTGGCCACTGCGGCGGGGTTCGGCTTCATCATCGCGCTGCCCTCGGTGATCGCCTTCCTGTTCGTCGAGGTGCCGGGGGCGCCGCCCTTTACCATCGGGGCGGTGAATGTCCCGGCCTTCCTCGTGGTCATCGCCATGACGCTGCTCACCGCGCCGATCGGGGTGCGCATCGCCCATGCCCTCGACCCGAAGCCGCTGAAGCGGGTGTTCGGCGTGTTCCTGACGCTGGTGGCGGCGAACATGCTGCGCAAGGCGCTGGGCGGGATGATCTGACGCGCCCGCGCCGGGGCGAGGCACGCGGTTTCGGCGGCGGCGCTCAGGCGCCGGCGAGGGCGGCCGGATCCTGCCCCGCGGCCTCGAACAGCGCCACGAGGCGCTCCTGCGCAATTCCCTCGGCCTGAAGGGCGTGCAGGGCGCTGCCGGGGTGGGGCTGAAGGCGCGGCGGCTGGCCGGGCGGGCCGGGCACGAGATTGCAGGGCACAGGCTCTTTGCTCGCCTCGCCGGGCAGGGCGTTCGCCGCCCAGGCGAAGGCGCCGGTGAAGGCCTCGCCCCCGGCGCGGGCGGCCAGAAAGGCGCGCCAGGTCTCCTCCGAGACGCTGGCCCAGCCGTCGAGCCCGAAGACGGTGCGCGCCCCCCGGATCGGCAGGAGCAAGAGCGCGCGCAGGAAGCGATGCCCGCCGCAGGTGCAATAGTTGCGCGAAAGGCTGTCGTCTCCGCGCTCGAGGCTGTTCTCGCCCGGCGGGATCGGGCCGTGCGGCCAGACATCGGGGGCGGCGAGGGCGAGCGGCAGGATGCCGCCGCGCGCCATCAGCCGTTGCCATTCGGGGCTTTCGAGAAGCGGGTGCGCGGGGCTCATTCGGCGGCCGTCTTCAGGGTGAAGCCGCGGGCGATCATGTCGGACGGGGCGACGGGATAATCGCCCGAGAAGCAGGCATCGCAATATTGCGGGCGCTCCGGGTCGCGCCCGCGCGCCTCGCCCACGGCGCGGTAGAGCCCGTCGAGCGAGATGAACTTGAGGCTGTCGACGCCGAGATGGGCGCGCATCTCTTCCTCGCTCATCGTCGCGGCCAGCAGTTTCGACCGTTCCGGGGTGTCGACGCCATAGAAACAGGGCCATGATGTCGGCGGGGAAGCGATGCGGAAATGCACCTCGCGGGCGCCGGCATCGAGGATCATCTCGCGGATCTTGCGGCTGGTGGTCCCGCGCACGACGCTGTCATCGACCAGCACCACCCGCTTGCCGGCGATCAGCGCCCGGTTGACGTTGAGCTTGAGGCGCACGCCCATGTTGCGGATCTGCTCGGTGGGTTCGATGAAGGTCCGGCCCATGTACTGGTTGCGGGTGATGCCGAGGCCGAACTCGATGCCGCTTTCGGCGGCATAGCCGATCGCCGCCGGGGTGCCGCTGTCGGGCACGGGGCAGACGAGATCGGCCTCCACCGGCGCCTCGCGGGCCAGCTCGACGCCGATCTGGCGGCGGGTTTCATAGACCGAGCGCCCGCCGATCAGCGAATCGGGGCGCGAGAAATAGACATGCTCGAAGATGCAGAAGCGCGGCTCGGTGGGGCGGAAGGGGCGGCGGCTTTCGAGGCTGCCATCGGAGGAAATCACCACCATTTCGCCGGGCTCGATCTCGCGCACGAACTCGGCGCCGATGATGTCGAGCGCGCAGGTCTCGGACGAGAGCACCCAGCTTTCGCCCCCTAGCCGGCCCAGCACCAGCGGGCGCACGCCGCGCGGGTCGCGCACCCCCATCAGCTTGGTGCGGGTCATGGCGACGATCGAGAAGGCGCCCTCGACCCGGCGCAGGGCGTCTTCCATCCGGTCGGGGATGGTCTTGGCCATCGACTTCGCCATCAGGTGGATGATGCATTCGGTGTCGGAACCCGACTGGAAGATCGAGCCGCGCTCGATCAGGTCGTGGCGCAGCTCTTCGGCGTTGGTCAGGTTGCCGTTGTGGGCAATCGCCGCCCCGCCCAGCGAGAACTCGCCGAAGAAGGGCTGCACGTCGCGGATCGCCGCGCCCTTTCGGCCGGCGGTGGAATAGCGCACATGCCCGATGGCGATCGCCCCGGGCAGGGTTTCCATCAGGCTCGCCTTGGTGAAGTTGTCGCGCACGTAGCCGAAGCGGCGCACCGAGTTGAAGCCCTCCTGCGGGTCGTAGCTGACGATGCCGGCCGCTTCCTGCCCGCGATGCTGGAGCGCGTGCAGCCCGAGGGCGACGAAATTGGCCGCTTCCGGCTGTCCGATCACCCCGTAGACGCCGCATTCTTCCTTGAGCTTGTCGTCGTCGAACGGATGGGCGAGGGGCAGGGCGGCGCGGGCGTGCATGGCAGCGAAGACTCCTGTGGGCGCGTTTGAGCCCCCTCATAAGGCGAGATCGTGCTTCTGTCACGCCTTCGCCGCTGCCGCGCGGCAATTTGGCCCCGGCCGGGGCGGCGAGGCTCTGGACCGGCGTGCCGAGCCGGGGCAAAATGGCGCCATGTGGCGGACTTTCGGGCTGATCCTGTGGCTTCTGGCGGCCCCCGGCGCGGCGGTGGCGCAGGGGCCGGCGGTGGCGATTCACGGCAACTGGTGCGGGCCGAATTTCGGCGCCGGGCCGATTCTCGACGCGCTCGATGCCGCCTGCTTCCGCCATGACATGTGCGTTGCGCAGCTGGGCGCCTTCAACTGCGGCTGCGATCTGGCCTTCATGGGCGAGCTGCGCAGCCGGCCATGGCCCGGGCCGGCGCTGGCCGAGAAGGCGCGCGCGGTTTACGAGGCGATCGCCATGACCCCCTGCGCCGACCCGGCCGGCTATCAGCGCAAGCTTTCGCTGGCGGCGGCCGACTGGGCGGCGGGGGTGGTTTCGGGGCGCGAGCCGCCGACGGCGGTGCTCGACCGCCTCGGCCGGCTCATGGCCGAGGCGATGCTGCGCGGCGGCTACCGAGGCTACTGAGGCGCCCCGGGCGCCCGGCCCGGCTCAGGGCACGATGCGGGAGTATTTCGCCCCCTCGAGGCTCACCCCGACGATCAGCCCGGCCTGCCCGAAGACCACCGCGACCACCGGCGAGGTGGTGGTGATCGTGTCGGCCGAGAAGCGCCCGCCCTCGGTGGCGACGGCATATTTGATGTCGGCCCCGGCCGTCCAGCCCGGGGCGGTGCGGAAATCGGCCAGCGCCTCTTCGGTCATGAAGAACAGCACGTGGGCATATTGCTGGGCGCCGAGCTGCAGGCCGATGCTGGCCCGCGCCTGCGAGTAGTAATCGACGGTGACGCCGTTCACGAGCAGCGCGCCGCGCCCGTAGGCGCCGCCGATGCCGAAACTCGCCTCGGTGACCAGCGGCATCACCAGCATCCCGACGGCCTTTTCGGCGAGGCGCCGGCTGTCGGGAATTTCGCGATACATCTGTTCGAGGGTGGCCTGCACCCTTGCGTCGATCCGGTCGGCCTCGCTGGCCCGGATGTCGCGCCCGCCGGCGCATCCGGCCAGAACCAGCGCCGCGCCCGTCGTGCCCAGCAGAAACCCGCGCCGTGAAAATTCGCTCATGCCTCGTCCTTTCCTTCGATCCGCCGCTCGGGCGGGAGCGGCCGGGTCTTCGCCCGGCTTCGGGCGCAGTGTATCGCGGGCCGGGGGCGCTGTCACGCGCCGGCGCGTAGGGACGCGGGATCGTGCCGGGGCTCTGGCGCGGTGCCGGCCCGTCAGCCGTTCAGGATCTCGGCGACACGGGGGGCGAAATAGGTCAGGACCCCGTCGAGCCCGGCGCGCTTGAAGGCGATCAGGCTCTCGAGCATCACCGCCTCGCCGTCGAGCCAGCCGTTCTGCGCCGCCGCGTTCAGCATCGCGTATTCGCCCGACACCTGGTAGGCGTAGGTCGGCACCCGGAAATGCGCTTTCACCGCCCGGGCGATGTCGAGATAGGGCATGCCGGGCTTGACCATCACCATGTCGGCGCCCTCGGCAAGGTCGCGCTCGACCAGCCGCAGCGCCTCTTCGGCATTGGCCGGGTCCATCTGGTAGGTCTTCTTGTCGCCCTTCAGCGCCCCCGAGGCACCCACCGCATCGCGGAACGGGCCATAGAAGGCCGAGGCGTATTTCGCCGAGTAGGACATGATCGAGACATGGCCGTGGCCGGCCTCTTCGAGCGCGGCGCGGATGGCGCCGACGCGCCCGTCCATCATGTCGGACGGGCCGAGAATGTCGGCCCCCGCCTCGGCCTGGGCCAGTGCCATCTTCACCAGCGCCTCGACGGTCTCGTCGTTGACGATCTCGCCGCCGCGCACGATGCCGTCGTGCCCGTTGGCATTGTAGGGGTCGAGGGCGACGTCGGTCATCACCGCGATGTCGATGCCGGCCTCGCGGATCGCATTCGTGGCGCGGTTCGAGAGGTTGTCCGGATCCCAGGCGTTTTCGCAGGCCTCGGTCTTCAGCGCCGGCTCGATATAGGGAAAGAGGCAGACCGCCGGGATGCCGAGGCTGGCCGCGCGCCGCGCCTCGGCGACGATCCGATCGACGGTGAGGCGCCGCACCCCCGGCATCGAGGGCACCTCGTGGCTGTCGTTTTCCCCTTCCATGACGAACATCGGCCAGATCAGGTCACCGGGCGTCAGGGTGGTTTCGCGCACCAAAGCGCGCAAGGGGGCGCTGCGGCGGTTGCGGCGCAGGCGGGTTGCGGGGAAGGGGGCGATGGTGCGCATCTTGCGGTCCTCGGGCTGGGTCGGCGATCTTTTGCCACGGCGGGCGGGGCGGCTCAAGCGCCGGGGCGCGGGGCGCGAACGATTTGGTGAAACCGGGATTTCGCGCTAGACTGCCTGCATGCCCTTCCGGGGGGGAGGGGCGCCACGCCGCGGCGACGTGCATTTTCGCCGGATTTGAGGGGAGTTTTTCATGCGTTTCAGTTTGGTGAAAGCGGCGCTTGCCGCCGCGCTTGGGTTTGCCGGGATGGTCACACCGGCGCTGGCGTCCAATCTCGAGTTTCACGTGCGCAGCGAATATCCGTATCAGGTGTCGCTCGAGTTCTACAGCCTCGACCGCAACCACGTCTGGCCGGGCAACGGCAAGGTCTACATCCTCGACGACAGCGCCACCCACAATTACAACCTGTCCTGCAATTACGGCGAAAAGATCTGCTTCGGCGCCTGGGTGCGGGGCGATTCCAGCCAGTATTGGGGCGGCGGGCTCGACAACAAGCAATATTGCTCCGATTGCTGCTACACCTGCGGCTATGGCGATACGCCGGTGCGGGTGCTGAACGAATAGGCGCCCCCGCCCCGACGGCACTGGCCGGCCCGGGCCGCCCGCCGCGCGCCCGGGCTGAAACCGCGCCTTGGCCTCTGGCCTTGCCCGGCCCGGCGGTCTAATGTCTGCCGAAAACCGGCAGTTGCAAACCGAGGGGCAGGGCGTTGGACTGGTATTCGGCGGTATTCGAACTCATCGACATGCGATCCTTCTCGAACCTGTGGTTCTGGATCGCGCTGGCGGTGATGTGGTCGACCACGGCGCACTGGGTTCTGGGCGTGCCCTATGACACGATCCAGCGCGCCGCCCGCCACGGTGGCCAGGCCCAGGCCGATCTCGAAGACCTCGTGCGCATCAACGTCAACCGCCTGCTCTACATCGCCGAAGTGTCGGGCCTGTGGCTTCTGGCCATCGCCTCGGGGCTGCTGACGTCGCTGGCGATGCTGGGCTTCTGGTATGGCGTCGAATTTGCCCAGGCCGTGTTCCTGCTGGCCTTCCCGATGACCTTCGTCGGCCTGCTCTCGCTGCGCACGGCGCGGACGATCCGGGCCGAAGCCCTCTCGGGGCCGGCCCTGCGCCGGCGCCTCATCCGCCACCGGCTGGCAACGCAGGTCATCGGCATGGTCTCGATCTTCGTGACGGCCCTGTGGGGGATGTATCAGAACATGACCATCGGCCCGCTGGGCGGGTAGGGCGCGGTTCGGCCCGAGACGGGCGCGGGGCTATTGATCCCGCCTCGAGCGCCGGTTAGGCAGCGGCATGTCGCAAAATCGCCCCCTTATCCTGTCCGGCGCCCCCGAGGGCCATGACGCCCGCCTGTTGCTGTCCGAGCTCGAAAAGTCGGGCGGGCCGGTGGTGCATGTGGCGCGCGATGCCTCCCGGATGGCGGCGATGGCGGCGGCGCTCGACTTCTTCGCCCCCGGGGAGGTGCGTCTGACCCTGCCGGGCTGGGACTGCCTGCCCTATGACCGGGTCTCACCCAACCCCGATGTTTCGGCGAACCGCATGGCAACGCTCGCCGCGCTCGCCCACGGGATGCCGACGGGAAGGTTCATCCTGCTGACCACGCTCAACGCCGTCACCCAGCGGATGCCGGCGCGCGAGGTGCTGCGCGAGGCGAGCTTCTCGGCGCGGGTCGGGCACCGGATCGACGTCGAGGGGCTGCGGGCCTTTCTCGTGCGCATGGGGTTCTCGCAGGCGCCGACGGTGACCGAGCCGGGCGATTTTGCCGTGCGCGGGGGCATCATCGACATCTACCCGCCGGGCGAGGGTGGGCCGGTGCGGCTCGACCTCTTCGGCGACGTGCTCGACGGGGCGCGGCGCTTCGATCCGGTCAGCCAGCGCACCACCGAAACCCTCTCGGCGGTCGAGCTGGCGCCGGTGTCGGAGGTGATCCTCGACGAGGCGGCGATCACCCGCTTTCGGCAGAATTACCGCATCGAGTTCGGCGCCGGCACGTCGGGCGACCCGCTCTACGAGGCGATCAGCGCCGGGCGCAAGCCGCAGGGGGCCGAGCACTGGCTGCCGTTCTTTCACGAGCGGCTCGAAACGCTGTTCGACTACCTGCCCGACGCATCCTTCATGCTCGACGACCAGTTCACCCCGGCGCGGCTCAGCCGCTGGGAAGGGATTGCCGACCAGTATGACGCCCGGCGCGAGGCGATGGGCCAGAAGGGGCGCGTGGACACGGTCTACAAGCCCTGTCCGCCGGGGCTGCTCTATCTCGACGAGGCCGGGTGGGACGCGGCCAGCGCCGGAGCGCGGGTCATCGAGCTTGCCGTCCTGCCGCGCCCGACCGGGCCCGGGGTGCTCAATGCCGGCGGGCGGATCGGGCGCAATTTCGCGCCCGAGAGGCAATCCGAAAGTGTAAATCTTTTCAGCGTTTTGACAGATCATGTTAATGCGCGACGTGAAGTTGGGCCGGTGATCCTTGCCTCCTATTCGGAGGGTGCGCGTGAACGCCTCAAGGGGCTTCTGGCCGACGAGGGGCTGACCGCGACCACCGAGGTTGCGAGCTGGCGCGACATTCCCGAGGGGCGCGGCGGCGTCTTTCTCGCCGTCTGGCCGCTCGAGCACGGGTTCGAGGCGCCGGGGCTGACGGTGATCTCCGAGCAGGACGTGCTCGGCGAGCGGCTGATCCGCGCCCCGAAGCGTCGGCGCCGGGCCGAGAACTTCCTGACCGAGGCGGGGGCCCTCAGCCCCGGCGACCTTGTCGTGCACGTCGACCACGGCGTCGGGCGCTACACCGGGCTCGAGACGATCACCGCCGCCGGCGCCCCGCACGAATGCATCGCGCTGGAATATGCCGGCGGCGACCGGCTCTACCTGCCGGTGGAAAACATCGAGCTGCTGTCGAAATACGGGCAGGAGACCGGGCTGCTCGACAAGCTCGGCGGCGGCGCATGGCAGGCCCGCAAGGCGCGCCTCAAGCAGCGCATCCGCGAGGTGGCCGACCGGTTGATCCGCCTTGCCGCCGAGCGGGCGCTGCGCCGCGCGCCGGTGCTGGAGGCGCCCCGTCACGCGTGGGAGGAATTCGCCGCGCGCTTTCCCTACCAGGAAACCGACGACCAGCTGGCGGCGATTTCGGACGTGATCGAAGACCTCGCCAGCGGCCGGCCGATGGACCGGCTGGTTTGCGGCGATGTCGGCTTCGGCAAGACCGAGGTGGCGATGCGGGCGGCTTTCGTGGCGGCGATGAGCGGCTATCAGGTGGCGGTGATCGCCCCGACGACGCTGCTCGCCCGCCAGCATTACAAGAGCTTTTCCGAGCGCTTCCGGGGCTTTCCGGTCACCGTCGGGCAGCTCAGCCGCTTCGTCGGGCAAAAGGAGGCCGAACGCACCCGCAAGGGCATTGCCGACGGCACGATGGATATCGTCGTCGGCACCCATGCGTTGCTGGCCAAGGGGATTCGCTTCAGGAACCTCGGCCTTCTGGTGATCGACGAGGAGCAGCGCTTTGGCGTTGCCCACAAGGAGCGGCTCAAGGAGATGCGCTCCGACGTGCATGTGCTGACCCTGACGGCAACGCCGATTCCGCGCACCCTGCAGATGAGCCTTTCCGGCGTGCGCGATCTTTCGATCATCGGCACGCCGCCGGTCGACCGGCTTTCGGTGCGCACCTATGTGAGCGAATTCGACGCGGTGACGGTGCGCGAGGCGCTCTTGCGCGAGCATTACCGCGGCGGGCAGAGCTTCTTCGTCGTGCCGCGGGTGCAGGACCTGCCCGAGATCGAGGATTTCCTGAAAAGTCAGGTGCCGGAGGTGAGCTGCGTCGTCGCCCACGGGCAGATGGCGGCGGGCGAGCTCGACCGGCGGATGAACGCCTTTTACGACCGCAAGTTCGACGTGCTGGTGGCCACGACCATCGTCGAGAGCGGGCTCGACATTCCCACCGCCAACACGATGGTGGTCTGGCGGGCCGACATGTTCGGCCTCGCCCAGCTCTACCAGATCCGCGGCCGGGTGGGGCGGGCCAAGACCCGCGCCTATTGCTACCTGACGACGAAACCCCGCGCCCCGATCACCGAGGCGGCGCAGAAGCGGCTCAAGGTGTTGGGCAGCCTCGACAGCCTCGGCGCCGGTTTCGCGCTCGCCAGCCAGGATCTCGACATCCGCGGCGCCGGCAACCTCATTGGCGAGGAGCAGTCGGGGCAGATGCGCGAGGTGGGCTACGAGCTTTACCAGCAGATGCTCGAGGAGGCGATCGCGAAGATCCGCGCCGGCGAGCTCGAGGGGCTGACCGAACCGGACGAGACCTGGGCGCCGCAGATCAACCTCGGGGTGCCGGTGCTGATCCCGGCCGATTACGTGCCCGATCTCGACGTGCGGCTGGGGCTCTACCGCCGGCTCAGCGGGCTGGAGACGAAGGTCGAGCTCGAGGGGTTTGCCGCCGAGCTGATCGACCGTTTCGGCAAGCTGCCCAAGGAGGTCAACACGCTGCTGCTGGTGGTGCGGATCAAGGCGATGTGCAAGCGCGCCGGCATCGCCCGGCTCGATGGCGGGCCGAAGGGGGCGACGCTGACCTTCCACAATGACAAGTTCGCCAACCCCGCCGGGCTGGTGGAATATCTGCACGCCCAGAACGGGCTGGCGAAGGTGCGCGACAACAAGGTGATCATCCGCCGCGACTGGAGCAAGGACAGCGACAGGATCAAGGGCGCCTTCGCCATCGCGCGCGATCTCGCCGAGGAGGCCGGCACGATCCGGCGCCAGGGCCAGGACGGGCGCGCCTGCCCCGCGGTTTGCCTGACCCGGGCTCGGAACGGAAGCGGCACGTGCCGTCCGTGGCGGGGGCCTTCAGCCAGCCTCGGCGAAGCGGTCGCGCTTGCGGTCGCCCCAGACCAGCGCGAAGGCCAGCGCCGAGCACAGCGCCACCCCTAGCGCGAGGGGGCGCGGGCTGCCATCGAAGGCCTGCCCGATCGGCAGGGCGATGAACACGCCGCCGACCGAACTCAGCGCCCCGATCACCGCGCTCGCCGTGCCGGCGATATGGCCGAGCGGTTCCATGGCAAGGGCGGTGATGTTGCCGAAGGTCAGCCCGTTCATGAAGAACAGTGTCACCGACCAGCCGAGGAACAGCCCGAGCGAGAGCCCCGGCGCCAGCGCCTCGACCGCGCCGCTGGCCCAGAGCGCCCAGAAGGCGCCGGCAAGGCCGATCTGGGCGCCGAAGGCCACCATCGCCATCGGCCGCATTCCGAGATGCATGACAAGTCGGGCGTTCAGAAATCCCGATCCGGCGGAAATCAACGCGATGATCGCGAAGTAGAGCGGAAAGCGCTCGCCCACGCCGAAAGCGCCGGCAAAAACCTGCTGGGCCGAGGCGATATAGGCCATCAGCTGGCCAAAGCCGAGGGTGGAGACGATGAGGTAGCGCCGCGCCACCGGCTGGCGCAGCACTTCGGCCATGGCGCGGAGAACGGGGGCGAGCCGGAAGGGGCGGCGGTTCGTCTCGGTGAGGGTTTCGGGCTGGCGCAGGAGAAACCAGCCGAGCACCGCCCCGCCCATCGCGACATAAACCCAGAACAGCCCGCGCCAGCCGGTCTGCGCGATCACCTGCTGGCCGATGAAGGGCGCCACCGCCGGCACCATCACGAAGAAGGTGAAAACCAGCGAGCCGACCCTTGCCTGTGCCCGCCCCGAGAAGAGGTCGCGCATCACCGCCTGGCTCACCACCCGCGAGCCCGCCGCCCCCAGCCCCTGAACGAGGCGGGCGGCGAGCAGCGCCCCGAGCGATGTGGCCCCCAGTGCCATGAGCGCCCCGAGCACATAGGTGCCGACGCCGAGGACGAGGGCCGGGCGGCGGCCGAAGCGGTCGGAAAACGGGCCGATCACAAGCTGCCCGGCGCCGGTGCCGAAGACGAAGGCAAGGATCACCAGCTGCGCCCGGCTCGGGGCCTCGGGCACGAAGGCCTCGGCGATCGCGGGCAGGGCGGGCATCACCGAGTCGATGGAAAAGGCCATCATCGACATCAGCGCGGCGAGCAGCAGCACCAGTTCGGCAAGGGGAAGCGGACGGGTCGGGGCAGGCAGGCGCATCGGAAATCCTTTCCCGCCTCCCATGCCTCAGACCGGCGCCGAAGGCCAGCCCCCGCGTCCGGCGGCGGCGCTCAGCAGGTGGGCCCGTCCTCGCCCGGCGGAGCGGCCGGGGCGGGGCCCGCGCCTTCGTCCGTCGCGCCGGAAAGCTTCGCCGTCAGCTCGTCGATCACCTCGAGCCAGAAATCGGTGGTCTGCGCCCCGGCCACCACCGCCTGGTTGGCGATCACATGGGTCGGGACAGCGCGCACCCCCTTGCGCCGGGCATCGGCATCGCGGGCGCGAATCTCTTCGCGGTCGGCGTCCGAGGCCAGAAGCCGCGTCACCACCGCGCGCTCCATCCCGCAGCTCTCGGCGATGTCGGCCAGCTCGCCCTGCGCGCCGATGTCGCGCCCATCGACGAAATAGGCCCGGAACAGCGCCGAGACCACCGCCGCCTGCCGCCCCTCGATCCCGGCCCAGTGGATCAGCCGGTGGGCGTCGAGCGTGTTCGGGGTGCGGGTGATCTTGTCGAGGTTGATCTCGAGCCCCTCGGCCTCGGCCGCCTCGGCGATCGGCATGTAGGCGCGCACCGCCCCCTCGCGCCCGCCGAACTTGGCCTCGAGATAGGCGCGCCGGTCCATGCCGCCGGGGGGCATGTCGGGGTTGAGCATGAACGGGTGCCACGAAATGGCGAAGGGGTGGTCTGGCCGCTGTTCGAGGGCGCGCCAGAGCCGGGCCTTGCCGATGTAACACCAGGGGCAGATCGGATCGGAAAAGATGAAAAGGTCGAGCATGGGCACGAGATAGCGCGAATGGGCAGGGGAGGAAAGCCGAACCGGGTGCGCGCGGTTCTTGTGGTCTCCTGCACGCCAGCCCGATCGAACTGGCGTGCCGGCATGGGGAAGGGCCGACGGGGCGGGAGAGCTTCGCTGAAGCGCGCCGCTCGGCGGCGGTCCGGCAATCCGTTCCCGGAGCCGGAAACGGCAAGGAAAAACCTGACGCCTTTCGCCCCGCCGCCATTCATGTGC
>RFKM01000231.1 GCA_003694465.1 Alphaproteobacteria bacterium | reverse complement strand
TTTCACCACCTCGAAATCCGACACCAGCGCATGCAGGGTGTCGATGTCGCCGGGGCGCACGCGGCGCCAGCGCAGCCGGTCGGTGACGATCTCAACCATGACGTGCCTGCCAATCGGCGCGGCTCAGGCGCATCTTTTCCAGCGGCACGGTGCGCCCCTGCGCCCGCGAGAACACCTCTTCCACCGCCCTGGTGGGCCGGAACCCGAGCTTTTCGAGCACCCGGCGCGAGGCGGCATTGCCGGTGAAATGCCCCGAGCCGAGGCTTTCGGCGCCGGTTTCGGAAAAATACGCGCCCACGAGCGCCGCCGCCGCCTCGGTCATGTAGCCCTTGCCCTGGGCCCGCCGCGCCAGCCAGTAGCCCAGCGTCTCGCCGATGCCGACGACGCCGACCAGCCCCTCGTCGGCATGGATGCCAAACCCGTCCCACGGCGCGCCGGCCTCCAGATAGGCGAGGAAGTCGCGGGCATCGGCGGCGGTATAGGGAAATGGCACCACCGTCAGCCAGCGGCTGACCGCGTAATCGTCGAGCCCGGCGACGAGGGCGGGGATGTCGTCCATTCGCAGGCGACGCAGGACCAGCCGCGCCGTGGCGATGGGCGCGCCGGCCTCTGGCATCGGCTCAGCCCATCTTCCGGATGTAGGTCCAGGTCGGCACGCTGGCGCCCCGCGCCACCGAAAAGGCCTCGGCATCGCCGATATAGGCAAAGCCGGTGTTGGTCAGCACCCGCGCCGAGGCGGGGTTGTCCTGAAAGACCTCGGCAAAAAGCTCGGCGCTTTTCAGCGGGTTGGCCTCGACGAGGGCGCGCACCGCCTCGGAGGCGATGCCGGTATTCCAGAACGCCGGCGCCACCCAGTAGCCCAGCTGCGCCTGGTCGCGCCCGAGACGGGTCAGGCTCAGCGCCCCCAGCACCTCGTTGCCCTTCTCGCCGCCGTCGATGATCCAGACGTCTTCCGTGCGCTCGGGCGCCATGGCCCGCTCGACGAAAGCCTCGACCGTGCCCGGCGGCAGCGGATGCGGAATGCTGCGCGTGCCCTCGGCCACGCGCCGGTCGCCGGCATAAAGGGTCAAGAGCCCGATGTCGCCCCGCCGCGGCGGGCGCAGCACGAAACGCCCCGTCTCGATGCTCGGCTGGTTGATGACCTGATCCTGGAACATGGGTTTTCCTCCCCGTCTGCCTCTGCCCGATATGGTCTTGCGTGCCGGCTGGCGCCGTCCTCCTCACGCGGGTTTGACCGACGGACTGGTGTCTTTCAAATCTGCGTCCCCGGAAACGAAACGGGGGACCGGCGCCTGCGCCGATCCCCCGATGTCCGTTCGCCGTGGGTTCGGCTTACTCGGCGGCCTCCGCGATCGGGGCGACCGAAATGAAGGTGCGGCGCTTGAGGCCCTTGTGGAATACCACCTTGCCTTCGACGGTCGCGAAGATGGTGTGATCCTTGCCCATGCCGACACCCTGGCCCGGCCAGAACTTGGTGCCGCGCTGACGCACGATGATGTTGCCCGGGATGACCGCCTGGCCACCGGATTTCTTGACGCCGAGGCGACGGCCGGCTGAATCGCGGCCGTTACGGGAGCTGCCGCCAGCTTTCTTGTGTGCCATCTCGCTCTCTCCTTACTTCGCCAGCTTCTTCGCCTGCTCGACCCAGCCTTCGCGCTCGATCCGGCCCTTGAAGCTCAGTTTCTCGTCCATCGCGGCAATGTCGTCTTCCGTCCAGGCGGCGATCTGCGCGAAGGTGGTGACGCCGGCCTCGTGCAGCTTCTTCTCCAGCGCCGGGCCGACGCCCGAGAGCTGCTTGAGATCGTCGCCGCCGGCAGCCGGAGCCGCGGCTTCGGCCTTCTTCTTCGCGGCGGCCTTCTTCGGCTTCGGCGCGGCGGCCGGCGCAACGGCGCCCGCCGAGCCCGCGCCCACGGCGGCCATGACGCCCGACTTGTCGGCGCCGCTCTCGAGAATCTCGGTCACCCGCAGCAGGGTCAGCTGCTGGCGGTGGCCCTTGGTGCGCTTCGAGCTGTGCTTGCGCCGGCGCTTGACGAAATGGATGACCTTTTCGCCCTTGATCTGGTCGATGACCTCGGCCTGGACACCCGCACCCTCGACGAAGGGGGTGCCGACCTTCGAGCCGACCATGAGAATCTCGTTGAACTGAACCTTGTCGCCCGCGGCAGCGGCCAGTTTCTCGACGCGAAGCACGTCGCCGGGCTGGACCTTGTATTGCTTGCCGCCGGTCTTGAGGACCGCAAACATATGATCTTCCTTGTCTTTCCGCGTCCTTCGGCCCCGGCTTCGCCGGCGTTTCCTCGGGTGGGTGGCAGCGCATGCCCCGCCCCTGCCTTCGAACAGCGCGCCCCGTCGGGCGTGGTTTTCATCTGCCGGGCGGGAATCCCCCGTCCGGAAGCCCGGCTTATCGGGCCGAACGGCCTTGCTGTCAAGGGCCCAAGTTCGGCGCGGGGGATCTCGCCTCCGCCCCTTCGCGCCCCGCCCGGCGCTCAGATGTCCTGCACCGGAGTGAGCTCGGCCAGCCGCGCCGCCAGAACCTCGTAGCGCTCGGCCATGACCTCGTGCTGGACGGCGTTGAGCAACTCGTAGATCTGCCGCATCTCGGGCGTCTCCAGCGCCTGCCGGTAGGCGTGCACATCGTCGTCGGAGAAATCGCGGTAGGTATAGGCGGTGTCGAGCATGGTGAAGACGGCGATGTTCTGCCGGAGCTGCGGCTCCTGCTCCTTGATGCGCGCGCGCAATTCCTGCTCGCTCATCTCGATATCGACCGTCCCGGCGGCCATCGCCGCCAGCAGGTAGCGCACCTGCACCTCGGTGATCGAGCGCACGGCGCTCTCGACCCCGCCGATCGCCTCGAGCATGGCGGAATAGTCGTCGATCCGCGCCGGATTGTCGCGGCTCAGCGCCTCGAGAATCTTCTGCCCCTCGGCATATTGCGCCTCGGCATCGCCCATGTGGCTGGCGTTCTCGGCGGCGACGAGGCGCTGGCCGAGGTCGCTGCCGTAGAAGTCCAGCCCGTGTTGCAGAAGCGCGTCGGGCATGCCCGCCTCGAGAATGTCGATGGTGCGTTCGAGCATCAGGTCGGGGTCGAACACTTTCTCGGCGAGGGCCGCATATTGCCGGCCGAAGGCGTCGGGCGCGTCGCCGGCAATGCCGCCGCCGGTCATCGCGCTCTGCTGCATCGAGGTTATCGCCACGTCAAAGCCCGTGACCTCGAGGAAATGGCGGATGTCCTCGCGGCTCGCCGCCGGAAGCGCCGTGGCCCAGAGGGCCGGCAGCAGCAGCGCCAGAGCCGCCAAAAGGCGCGGGATTGCCTGCATGATCTCGATCCTTCCTGTCTCGGGTCGGGGCAGATTAGGCACCGGGGGGCGCCCCGGCAAGCCCCGCCGCCACCGTCCCGCCCCGGCTGGCGGGACTTCGCCGGAAAATCGCCAAAAAACGGGTTGCAAGCGCGCGCGGGGGGCATTATGTCAGCCGCCACCAGACCCCCGCGGAGAGGTGCCGGAGTGGTCGAACGGGGCGGTCTCGAAAACCGTTGTCCCTTCACGGGGACCCAGGGTTCGAATCCCTGTCTCTCCGCCACTACATAACACATTGATATTAAACGATTTAACGCCTCGCGCATTGTGGCGCGTTCTCCGCGGGATGCGAGATGTTCTGCCCCCAGCGACTTGAAATCGCAGGCGGACAATCCGCCCAAAACGGCCGGTGTTTCTGTTTGGCCTTTGGCGCGATACGGATTTCGGGCGGGGCTTCAGGCGCTCGACTTGACTTTTCGCGGTTTCGAAGCTGAGACCACCGATCCGGCACCGAGTTCAGGCTTCGTTTGGGCGATCCGGCGCTGGCGACGATGCGGGTGAGGCTGAGGCAGCCTCG
This sequence comes from Alphaproteobacteria bacterium, assembly GCA_003694465.1. Classification (GTDB taxonomy): domain Bacteria; phylum Pseudomonadota; class Alphaproteobacteria; order Rhodobacterales; family Rhodobacteraceae; genus RFKM01. The sequence continues at coordinate 864 of RFKM01000231.1, read as the reverse complement.
ATCAATTCGACGACGACAGTTCACAGCGCTGCAATGATTTCCCGCTGAGCGTTCCACTCCGCCGGCAGTTGGCGGTGCTTGAACCATTCGGAGGTGAATGCCGGCGGCTGGGTGCCTTCCACGATCCGATCCGAAAGCTCCGGCGCGAGGAAGGCCAGACCGATCATCTGCCTGATCTGGCCGGTCGTGGTGTGTTCGCGTGCGGCCAGGGCGCTGAAGGAGGCCCCGGCCTTGATCGCCTCGTACCAGCGCCGGGCTGTCAGGATGTTCTTCACCAATACCGGGTCGATCTGTGGGGCGGCCGTGCCGATGATGATCTTCGCTTCGATCCCGCGGCGGCGCATCCGGAAAGGCGCCGCGATCCCGCGGTCATGCGGGTGAGGGCGGTCAGGTGTGAGACCGAGCCGGTCGGCCAGTTCCTTGCGGTCGAGCCGCAGGGTGATGCTGCCCTGAGAGAGGTCGGCGCGCTGTAGCAGGGGCGCCCAGGATTCTGCTTTGTCATCCGGGACGCAGCCGACCGATATCTGGTTCAGTTTTTCCTGCAGGGCTGGGAGTTCGGACGCGGAGAGGTCCTTGACCAGATCAATGAGCGTGGTGGGCCTGGAAAGATGCGCGCATAGAATGCGAGCGATGCCGGTCTCGAGGCCACGGGCGGGCAAGCGCCAGGCATCCGGGTGTTTGCGGCGGCGCTCCGTGACCAGCCGGCGGGAGAGGTTTTGGCGCAGGCGTTTGCCGTTCTTCCTTGAATGGCTGGGGGTGAAGCGATGAGCCATGCCCGCAAATGGGTGACGGGGTTTGAGAAGGCGGCGTATCGTGGCGGGTGCTGAAGCCTGCCAGAACTTCCAGAAGGAACGATACGCCACG
>RFKM01000230.1 GCA_003694465.1 Alphaproteobacteria bacterium | reverse complement strand
GGCATCTATCTGCGCGGGCTCGGGCTGATCGCGCCCGACGGCTGAAATCGCCCCGCCGTGCCCCCGGGTCGGCCCGGGCTCCGGGGCGCCGCGACCGGAAATTCGGCACGATGTGGGCAATTGCTGCCAGAAACTTGCCATGAATCGTGAACGGCCTTGTGGCTCTCGTCGCCCTCCCCCCCAAGATCTTGCGTCTCATTGTTTCGCCGGCGCAGACAGCCCGTTTTCTGCCACATTTGTGCCCGAATTCACCTTCCTCCGAATCGCTTTGCCCCTTACCCCTGTTCTGGCCTGGGGGGGCGGAAACGGTGAGAGAGAATGGCCTTGGGAGTCTGTTCGCGACACGCCGTCCGTTCGTTCACGCGGAGGGACAGACGCCACCCCGGCGCGCCGATGGGCGCCGCCATCCGGGGGCGCGGGCGCGCCAGCCTGCCCGGCCCATCCACCACCTCCGCCCCGCAAGGCCCGGCTGCAACCGATGACACCCCGTCCCGCACGGGGCGCGCCATTCGGTCGATCGTGGGGGCGATCGCGGTCCTGGGGCTGGCGGGATGCGCCGCCGATCTGCCGCAAGGGGAAACGACGTCGCGCGCCGTGACGTCGCGGCAGATCGAGCTGCCGGCGGACCTTCCGCCGATGAAATCCTTCGCCAGTTCCAGGATCCTGCCGCCGAGCCGCGACAACGGCGCGCTGGCGGGCGACTTTCTCGACCTCACCTTCGCGCTCGAAACCGGGCGGGCGCTGCCGGTCTTCACCCGCTTCGAGGGGCCGATGACGGTGGCGGTGGCCGGGCCGGCGCCGGCGTCGCTTTCGGCCGATCTCGAGCGCCTGCTCAAGCGCCTGCGCATCGAGGCCGGCCTCGACATCCGCCGCGACGATACCGCCGCGCCGGCCTCGGTCACGGTTTCGGTGGTGCCGAAGGCGGCGCTGAAGGCCGCCGTGCCCCATGCCGCCTGTTTCGTGGCGCCCAACGTCTCGAGCTGGGCCGAATTCCTGAAGGCGCGCAACACGCCGCAGGCCGACTGGACGCGCCTGACCGAACGCCGGCGCATGGCGGTGTTCATCCCCACCGGGGTTTCGGCGCAGGAGATGCGCGACTGCCTGCACGAGGAAATCGCCCAGGCCCTCGGACCGGTGAACGACCTCTACCGCCTGCCCGATTCGGTGTTCAACGACGACAATTTCCAGGCCGTGCTCACCGGGTTCGACATGCTGATGCTGCGCGTGACCTATGACCCCGCCCTGCATTCGGGCATGTCCCGCGCAGAGGTGAGCGCGCGCCTGCCGGCCATACTCGCCCGGGTCAACCCGGCCGGCGGCCATCACGCCCCGCGCCTTGCCGCGCCGACGCCGAAGGCCTGGAAGAGCGCCATCGAGGCGGCCCTCGGCGGCGCCGGCGCGCGCGCCGCGCGTCAGGCGGCGGCCCGCCGGGCGGTCGATCTCGCCCGCGCCAACGGCTGGCACGACACGCGCCTTGCCTTCTCGCTCTACGCCCTCGGCCGGCTCTACATCGCCGACAATACCGATATCGCCCTTGCCGCCTTCCGCGAGGCCGAAGCGATCTATGCCAGCCGGCCCGAAACCCGCCTGCAGGCCGCGCACATGGGGGTTCAGCTCGCCGCCTATGCCCTGGCCCAGGGGCGCGCCGAAACCGCAATCCGGATCGTCGACAGCCACCTCGACACCGTCACCCAGGGCCAGAACGCCGCCCTGCTCGCCACGCTGATGATGATCAAGGCCGAGGCGCTGGCGCTCGAGGGGCGGGCGCGCGAGGCCGAGGCGGTTCGGCTCGACAGTCTCGGCTGGGCGCGCTATGGCTTCGGCACCGAAGCCCGGGTTGCGGCGCGGATGGCCGAGATTGCCGCCCTTGCCGGAACCCGCGCGCAGAGCTGACACCGGGGGCCCGGCCCCCAACCGGGGAGACTGGCCCGTGATCGTGATCGTTTTCGCCCTCGCCGGCGCCCTGCTCGGCATTCTCGCCGCCCGCCGCCGCGGCGGCAAGGCGCTCGACATCGCCCAGCACGCGGCGGTCTATGCCATGGTCTTCGCGGTGATCGGGGTGTTCGTCACCGTGATTCTGGCCCGCGGCTGAGCCCTTCCCCGCCAGCGCCCCGCCCCGGCCCGACCGCAGGCCCTCCGGCGCAGCGCGGCGCCGGCAGCCCTTGCCCGGGCGCGCGCGCCTTGGCACAAGGGGGCAAGGAGAGACGAGCGATGTTCCTGCCCTTCTTCGAAGCCCTGCGCGCCCACAAGGTGCCGGTCAGCCTGCGCGAATATCTTGCCTTTCTCGAGGGGCTTTCGGCCGGGCTGGTGATCTATGACGTCGAGGGCTTCTACTACCTCGCGCGCGCCGCGATGGTGAAGGACGAGCGCAATCTCGACAAGTTCGACCGCGCCTTCGCCCAGGCCTTCGAGGGGCTGGAAACCATCTCCATCGACCAGGTGCTCGAGGCGGTGAACCTGCCCGCCGACTGGCTCGAAAAGCTCGCCGAAAAGCACCTCACCCCCGAGGAAATGGCCGAGATCGAGGCCCTGGGCGGTTTCGACAAGCTCATGGAAACGCTGAAAAAGCGCCTCGAAGAGCAGAAGGGGCGCCATCAGGGCGGCTCGAAGTGGATCGGCACCGCCGGCACCTCGCCCTTTGGCGCCTATGGCTACAACCCCGAGGGCGTGCGCATCGGCCAGAAGGAGAGCCGCCACCGGCGCGCCGTCAAGGTCTGGGACCGGCGCGAGTTCCGCAATTTCGACGACACGGTCGAGCTGGGCACGCGCAACATCAAGGTGGCGATGAAGCGCCTGCGCCGCTGGGCGCGCGACGGGGCGGCCGAAGAGCTCGATCTCGACGGCACGATCCGGGCCACCGCCGAGCAGGGCTATCTCGACGTGAAAACCCGCCCCGAGCGGCGCAACGCCGTGAAGGTGCTGCTGTTTCTCGATGTCGGCGGGTCGATGGACAGCCACGTGAAGGTGGTCGAAGAGCTTTTCTCGGCGGCGCGGGCCGAGTTCAAGCACCTCGAGTATTTCTACTTTCACAACTGCCTCTACGAAGGGGTCTGGCGCGACAACCGCCGGCGCTGGGACGCGCAGACCCCGACATGGGAGGTGCTGCACACCTACGGGCCCGACTACAAGGCGATCTTCGTGGGCGATGCCTCGATGAGCCCCTACGAGATCGCCTGGCCCGGCGGGGCGAACGAGCACTGGAACGCCGAGGCGGGCGAGGTCTGGCTGCGCCGCGCCCGCGAGGCCTGGCCGCATCATCTGTGGATCAACCCGGTGCCGGAGCGGCACTGGGGTTATACGCCGTCGATCGCGATGATCTCGGAGATCTTCGAGGGCCGGATGGTGCCGATGACCCTCGAGGGGATCGAGCGCGGCATGAAGGAGCTGGGGCGATAGGCGCACCTCCGCCGCCCGCCGCTGCCGGCAGGCGAAGTGACGGCGCGCGGCGCCCCGGCCCGAAGGCGCCGCCCGCGCGGGGGGTCAGACGAACAGGAAATCGTCGGCCAGCAGGGTGACGTCGCCAACCCCCTGGAAGACCACCTGTTCGCCGCCGGCAAAGGTCAGCACCGCGTTGCCGTGCGAAACCGAACCGAACTGCGCCACGACCTGATCGCCGGTGAGGGTGGTGCCGCCCCAGAGGTCGGAATCGAGCACGATCGCATCGACGCCGTCCTGGAAGTCCTTGACCTTGTCATGGCCGAACCCGGTGAGGAACGAGAAATAGTCGCGCCCGCCGTTGCCGACCAGCGTGTCGCGCCCGGCATCGCCATAGAGCTTGTCCCAGCCCTTGCCGCCGATCAGCAGGTCGCGCCCGTCACCGCCATAGAGCCAGTCACCCTGATCCTCGCCGCGCAGGATGTCGTTGCCGGCATCGCCGTGAAGCTCGTCGGCGCCCTTGCCGCCCTTGGCATAATCGTTGCCGGCGCCGCCGTGCAGGACATTGACCGCGGCATTGCCGATCAGCCGGTCGTTGGCGCTGCCGGCGGTGGCGTTCTCGATGTAGTTGACCACCGTGCCGCCCACCTTCACCGCCGCGGCGATGCCGATGTTGTTCTTCTCGGAACCGATGGTCGAATAATGCCCCGGCCGGAGGTCGATCCTGCTGATCGTCGAAAGGTCGGAGGCGTCGATGAGGTCGGTTCCGCCGGCATCCCAGATCGTCAGGTAGACGTCGCGATCAATGCCGTCGGAGCCGGTCACCTGCATGCCGTTCGCCCCATATTGATAGGCCAGATCGGTGGTGCCGTCGCCATCGCCGAAATAGGTCGTGTCGGTGGCCCGGGTGGCGAGGTTCGGCCCGTAGAGCTTCTGGATCGCCTTGATGTCGAGCACCATCGGGGTCAGCGGCCAGGCCTTGTGCAGCTTGCTCTCGCCCACCTCGGTCGGGATGGGCTTGTAGGACATCACCGTCCACAGGCTGTTGTTGTTGCTGGCGTGATGGTGGTTGTTGGGGTCTTCGTTCGGGTGGTGCAGGCCGAGCGCATGGCCCAGCTCGTGCAGGAAGGTATCCCAGCTGTCATGGCCGTAAACGTTCATCGCCTGTTGCCTGTTGCCGGTGTTGACCCACAGATCGCCGTGCTTCGTCGGCTGCACACCGAGCTTGGACGGATCGGGAAAATCGGCAACGAAGCCGTAGAGTCCCTTGTCGACCTTGTTGGACTTGTCGACGAAGACCGAGCTTCCGAAGGTGATGTCGCCGGCAACGACGCCATTGCGCACCTCGAAGACCCAGAGCCCCGTCGTGCCGGTATTGCCCGCGGTGGAATCGAGGGCGAGGATCGCCCCCTCGTTGCCCGATTGCGGCAGTTCGAAATAGTCGGCGCCGTTGCCCGCCGAAAAGCCCGCATGGGCCGGGGTGCCGCCCAGGCCCCCGGAGCCGCCCGAGGCATCGCCCGTCGTCCAGTTGATGTCTTCATAGCGGAAGACGATGTCGAAATCGCCGTTGCCGCGGTCAAAGAGCTGCAGCTGGAACGAATTCAGCTTGTCGGTGTTCTGGTTGAAATAGCCCACGTTCTGCCAGGTGATCGTCACCACGTCGGCGGTCGGGTCGACATTGACCCGGATCGGCGCGCCGGCGCGGGTGTCGACGTCGGCCCAGAAGGGGGCGATCATCGGCGTCGTGCCGGCGGTGATGGAATCGGGCGTGAATTGGCTGATGCCCTGGGTGAAGGAGATCGAGCCGTTGGTGTTCACATAGACCTGGGTGCCGGAATAGTTGGCGCCGAAGAAATTCAGCCCGTCCTCGAAGACCGCCGAGAAATCATAGGCCGTGTAGCCGTCGTCATTGGTGGGCACGGTCTGGGTGGTGCCGCCGGG